>DATJLB010000023.1:0-6598 GCA_035490915.1 Geobacteraceae bacterium | reverse complement strand
GCCGTTGATGGTGCACTCCACCTGCCCCGCACCCGCCTGGATTGCCGAGATCGAGTTGGCGACCGACAGCCCCAGATCGTTATGACAGTGCACCGAGATGACAGCCCGTTCGATGTTGGCAACGTTCTCCTTCAGATACTTGATGATGTTGAAGTACTCGAAAGGGATGGTGTAGCCGACCGTGTCGGGGATATTGACGGTAGTGGCGCCGGCGTCGATAACCGCTCCCACCACTTCGGCGAGGAATTTCAGGTCGGTGCGGACCGCGTCTTCACAGGAAAATTCGACGTTCGGCGTGTACGACTTCGCCCTTTTGACCGCCTTGACCGCCGCCTCAAGGACCTCCTTGGGGGACATTTTCAGCTTGTACTTCATATGGATGTCGGAGGTAGCAATGAAGGTATGGATCCGCCCCTTCTCCCCGGCATACTGGAGCGCCTCCCACCCCCGATCGATATCCTTCGAACCGGCCCGGCAGAGACCGGCTATCTCCGGCCCCTTGATGGTCTGGGCAATCTTTTTCACCGCCTCGAAGTCCCCTTCTGAGGCGATGGGAAAGCCGGCCTCGATGACGTCGACGTTGAGTTTCTGCAGTTGGCGCGCAACCCGCAGCTTTTCGTCGATGTTCATGCTGGCGCCGGGGGACTGCTCGCCGTCCCGCAGGGTCGTGTCGAAAATCTTGATGGTTTTGAGCGCGGTCTTCTGTGCAGCCATAGTGTGTTACCTCCTTGAAGGAATCGCTGACGCGATGTCACGTACCTGCCCGACCAGGCGGGCAGTACCGGTTAATTATTCCATACATTTCCGCGAAAACTACCTCAGCGAAGGGGTCGAGCGACAATAAAAAAGCCCCCGCCCCGTCAAGGGGCGGAGGCTCAAGCTCCGCGGTACCACCCTCATTCGTCCAACCCGCTTCATATGCGGAAGCCAGAAGGACCTTCGTTAACCCGTAACGTGGGTATTTTACGTCTCCGATTACTGGGTCTTTTCAAGTCTCAAGTTTAAAGTATCACGTAAAAAAACTGGAACTTTAAACTTAAGACTTGAAACTACACGTTCACAGGAGAGGCTCCGAGGCGAGTTCACCGGCTCCACCTGCTGGTTCGCACCAACCACCAGCTCTCTGGGAAGCGAGCACCGATTACTACTCCTCATCACTGCCTTTCACATTTTCATGAATAATAAATTCATTTCACGACCGAAGTCAAGTAATTTTCGCTTTAATTCCAATAAGTTTTAAAATATCAAATAGAGTTTGCCGTGCCCAAAATCCGCACCCCCCTTTCAGGCGGTCAGGAATGTTTTTTCCCCGACGGAACATGGGCCTCATGCCCTTTGTGGACAGCCCTTTCCAGTCGTCGTCGACGGGGCCAGGTCATGACGAATCCGATCGGTCCCGAGGCGATATAGCAGACGAACAGGACGAAGAGCATCACAACCGGCTCGGCGGCAATGATGATGAGCAGCAGAACGGCGAGCACCAGGAAGGCAAAAGGCTGGCGCTTGATGATCCCCGGGTCCTTGAAGGAATAGTACTTGATGCTGGAAACCATGAGAAACGCCAGGGAATAGATGAGGACGAGGATCGCCACCCGCCTGTAGGAGCTTTCCCAGTTCAGGTGGTAGAAGAGAAGGACCGTCGCCGAAACCATGCTGGCCGCGGCGGGTATGGGGAGACCGACAAAACGCTTGCTCTCGACGGTGTTGACCTGCACGTTGAAGCGGGCAAGCCGCAGCGCCCCGCAGACCACGAACAGGAAGGCCGCCAGCCAGCCGAGCCGGCCGAACGGCTTGAGCGCCCAGGAATACATGAGAAGCCCCGGTGTCACCCCGAAGGCAACCAGATCGGCCAGCGAGTCGTATTCGACACCGAACTTGCTCGACGTGCCGGTAAGCCGCGCCACCTTTCCGTCGAGACCGTCGAAGATCGACGACACCAGCACCCAGATGGCCGCGTTCCTGAAGTCGCCATTCATGGTGGAGACCATGCTGTAAAACCCCGCAAAAAGGCTACCGGTCGTGAAGAGATTGGGGAGAATGTAAATCCCTTTCCGCATGTTCTCGGACATGTCGATCTTTTCGCCGGTCACGGTATGGACCCCAGGATGGTCTCGCCCGCCACGGTCTTGTCCCCCAGGGCGACGAGCGGCTCGCTCCCCTTCGGCAGGTAGATATCGAGCCGTGAGCCGAAGCGGATCAGGCCATACCGCTCCCCCCGGATCAAGGGATCACCCTTCTTGGCGTAGCAGACGATCCGCCGGGCGATAAGGCCGGCCACCTGAACCACCACCAACCGTTCCCCACCGGCGGTTTCCACCACCAGCCCGCTCTGCTCGTTTTCGAAGGTGGCGCACTCGTCCCGGACGTCGAGGAATTTCCCCTTCCGGTAGAAGGTGTCGGCCACCCGACCGGAGATCGGCGCCCGGTTGACGTGGACGTTGAAGACCGACATGAAGATGCTGATCTTCAGCATATCCGCATCCAGGTGAGGCTCGCGGGCCTCCCCGAGGTAGATGATTACCCCGTCGGCCGGCGCCAGGACCGCTTTTTCTCCCTCGGGCGGGACCCTTTCCGGATTTCTGAAGAAAAAGGCGATAAACAAGGCAACGCACAGCCCGAAAACCGCGAGCACCTTCCAGGAAAGAACGGCAAACAGGGCGGTGATCAGGAGGGCTCCCCCCAGGAACGGGTAGCCTTCAACTGCTATGGGGGTCTTTTCGTTACGTTTCACGGTATCAATAGCCTATCCAAAACCTCCGAGGCTTTAACACCCCGCAGATCTCCGTTGAAGCTGCATACACAATAGTACCCGCAAAAAGGCCGGGCTTCAAGGCCCGGCCTTTTTCGCTCAGGCGACTGGCGGCAACTAGTTCTTCGACTTGTCCACGATCTTGGACTTGCCGATCCAGGCCATCATGGAACGAAGCCGCGCCCCAACCTCTTCGATGGGGTGGTCGGCACCCTTGCGGCGCAGAGCGTTGAAGACCGGCTTGTTGGCCTTGTTCTCCAGCATCCATTCCCTGGCAAACGCCCCCTCCTGGATCTCGGTCAGGATCCTCTTCATCTCCTTCTTGGTCTCATCGGTGATGACGCGGGGACCGCGGGTCAAGTCGCCGTATTCGGCGGTGTTGGAGATGGAGTAACGCATATTGGCGATCCCCCCCTCGTAGATGAGGTCGACGATCAGCTTGGTCTCGTGGAGACATTCGAAGTAGGCCATCTCCGGGGCGTACCCCGCCTCGACGAGGGTCTCGAAGCCCGCCTGGATCAGCGCGGAGATGCCGCCGCAGAGGACCGCCTGCTCACCGAACAGGTCGGTCTCGGTCTCCTCCTTGAAGCTGGTTTCGATGATGCCGGCCCGCCCGCCGCCGTTGGCGGAGGCGTACGCGAGCGCCACTTCCTTGGAGTTGCCGGCCGGGTCGTGATGGACCGCGATCAGCGAGGGGACACCCCCTCCTTTGGTGTACTCGTGACGCACCAGGTGCCCCGGCCCTTTCGGGGCGATCATGATGACGTTCACGTCGGGGCGCGGCACGATCTGGCCGAAGTGGATGTTGAAGCCGTGGCTGAAGGCAAGATAGGCCCCCTGCTTCAGGAACGGGCCGATCTCCTCCCGGTAGACATCACCCTGGATCTCGTCCGGCAGGAGGATCATCACCAGGTCGGCCGCCTTCACCGCCTCCGCAGTGGGAAGCACGGTAAGCCCCGCATCGGTAGCCTTCTTGACAGAAGCGGAATCGGCCTTCAACCCCACGATCACGTCAACGCCCGAGTCCTTCAGGTTATTGGCATGGGCATGTCCCTGTGAACCGTAGCCGATGATGGCCACTTTCTTCCCCTTCAGCAGCCCGAGATTGCAATCCTTGTCGTAATAGATCTTCATACCTTCCTCCTGGTTTGTTTTGTGATCGTGTAAGGGCGAATTCAGTATTCGCCATGATCATGGGCGATCAGGGATCGCTCCTTGTTAATGAACTGTATTTATCCAGTCGGGCGCGAGATTTCGGCCAGATCATCGCTGGCCCGCAGAAACCGTGTCGAGGCGTAGCAGGGCTACGTTGAGGCACAGTTTCGAGGACACGGCGGCGAGATGGGCGGAAGACCGCGCCCGTCCAAATCTTACCCTTTCCATCCCTTTGCACCGCGGCCGATAGCCACCGGCCCCGTCCGTACGATTTCCTTCAGCCCGAGCGGCCGCAGCAGCTCCAGGATGGCGTCAACCTTCGCCGGCGCTCCCGTTGCCTCGATGGTGTAAGATTTGGGGGTGACATCGATAATCTTTGCCCGGAAGATATCCACGATCCGCAGCACCTCGGCCCTGCTCTCCTCCTCGGCGGTCACCTTGATCAGCGCCATCTCACGCTCGATGGCGCTCTCGTCGGTGAAGTCGATCACCTTGATCACATCGATCAGCTTGTTCAGCTGCTTGTTGATCTGCTCGAGGACCTGCTCGTCGCCGCGGGTGACGATGGTCATCCGGGACAGGGTCTCCTCGTTGGTCGGGGCCACCGACAGGGAGTCGATGTTGAAGCCGCGTCCCGAAAAGAGCCCGGCCACGCGGGAGAGGACCCCAAACTCATTTTCGACGAGTACGGTAATGGTGTGTTTCATGGCAAACCTCCCAAAGACTAGCAAGACGTCAGATGTGAGACGCTAGACGCTGTTGGCTTTTTCGTCTCACATCTTACTTCTCACATCTCACGGTCTTTACGCATTCAATACCATCTCATTGAGCGATGCCCCGGCCGGAACCATCGGCAGCACCTTCTCTTCCCGGGCAATCTTAAATTCCATGATGACCGGCCCGGCAGTCTTGAACCCTTTCTTGATGACCCCCTCAACCTCGTCCGGCTTGGTGGCCTGGAATCCCTTGGCGCCGAACGCCTCGGCCAGTTTCACGAAGTCGATGGGTAGCTCCAGGCAGGTCTGGGAGTAACGTTTATCGAAGAAGAGCTCCTGCCACTGGCGCACCATGCCGAGAAAGTTGTTGTTGAGGATCACGATTTTCACCGGCAGGCGGTTCTGTACCAGGGTCGCCAGCTCCTGCAGGTTCATCTGGAATCCGCCATCTCCGCAGACGACGATCACCTGGCGCTTCGGGAATGCCGCCTGGGCCCCCATGGCCGCAGGGAGACCATACCCCATGGTGCCGAGCCCCCCCGAAGAGAGGAGGGTCCGGGGCTTCGTGAAGGTGAAAAACTGGGCGGTCCACATCTGGTGCTGGCCCACGTCGGTTGCGATGATCGCGTCGTCGTCGGAAAGCTCCCGCAGTTTCTGGATGACGTACTGCGGCTTGATGACGCTCGCGGCCTGCTTGTAGGTAAGGGGGTACTTGTCTTTCCACCCCTCGATCTCCTGCAGCCAGTGCCCGGCGGCCTGCTTGAACTCGGCCACCTTGTCCCCCTGCTCCTCCACGACCTTCAGCATCCGGGCTAGGACCCCCTTCACGTCGCCGACGATCGGAAGATCCACGCGCACATTTTTCTTGATGGAGGTAGGGTCCACGTCGATGTGAATGATCTTGGCATGGGGAGCAAACGTGGCGATCTTGCCGGTCACCCGGTCGTCGAAACGGGCACCGACCGCAACCAGAAGGTCGGCGTTGGTCACCGCCATATTGGCATAGTAGGTGCCATGCATACCGAGAAGCCCGAGGGAAAGGGGGTCGTCCTCCGGAAAGGAGCCAAGCCCCATCAGCGTGGTCGTCACAGGGGCGCCGAGCCTTCTCGCCAGTGTGGTCAGTTCGGCGGCGGCGTTCCCCAGCACGGCCCCGCCCCCCACGTAGATCACCGGCTTCTTTGCCGCAAGCATCATGGCGACCGCCTTCTCGATCTGACGGGGATGCCCCTCGATGGTCGGCTTGTAGCCGCGGATATCCACGGAGTCAGGGTACTTGAATTCGGCGATGGCTATCTGCACATCCTTGGGAAGATCGACCAGCACCGGGCCGGGGCGGCCGCTTCGGGCGATGTAGAAGGCCTTCTTGACGATGGCGGCGAGTTCCTTCACGTCCTTCACCAGGAAGTTGTGCTTGGTGCAGGGACGGGTGATTCCGACGATGTCCACCTCCTGGAAGGCGTCGTTGCCGATCAGGGCGGTAGGTACCTGGCCGGTAATGATCACCAGCGGGATGGAATCCATGTAGGCGGTGGCAATCCCGGTCACAGTGTTGGTGGCGCCGGGCCCGGAGGTGGCGATGGCAACCCCTACCTTGCCGGTGGCGCGGGCGTAACCGTCCGCGGCATGCACACCCGCCTGCTCGTGGCGGGGAAGGATATGTCTGATCTCCTTGAAGGAGAACAGCTCGTCGTAGAGGTTGATAACCGTCCCCCCGGGATACCCGAAGACCGTGTCCACCCCTTCCAGCTTGAGACATTCCAGCAGGATGCGCGCCCCGTTCATTTTCATAGAAGACCCTCCCAAACAGGGAATAAAATATTATTACGTTTTTGCCAACCGAGCGCGAGATTTCGGCCAGATCGTCGCTGGCCCGCAGAAGCTTCGCTGAGGCGTAGCCACGCTACGTTGAAGCGGAGCTTCGAGGACACGGCGGCGAGGTGGTCGGAAGACCGCGCCCGCCCACAGAATTATTCCGCCG
>DATJLB010000022.1:0-8790 GCA_035490915.1 Geobacteraceae bacterium | reverse complement strand
CACGACGATCACCCTCCCCCCAACCCCCTCCCATCGAGGGAGGGGGAGTAGATCTTCGGAGGAGAACCGCTATGCATACAGCCGCTGCTGCACCCTACAAAGCCACCCACAAGATCCGCTTCGTGACTGCCACGAGCCTCTTCGACGGCCACGATGCCTCCACCAACATCATCCGCCGCATTCTCCAGGCTTCGGGCGCGGAGGTGATCCACCTGGGGCACAACCGCTCGGTGGACGAGATCGTCACCGCCGCCATCCAGGAGGATGCTCAGGGGATTGCCGTCAGCTGCTACCAGGGCGGGCACTGCGAGTTCTTCAAGTACATCCGCGACTGCCTCGACGAGCGGGGGGCGGGGCACATCCGCATCTTCGGCGGCGGGGGGGGCGTGATCATCCCCGATGAGATCCGGACAATCGAGGGGTACGGAATCTCCAAGATATTCTCCCCCGAGGACGGCCGCCGCATGGGGCTCCAGGGGATGGTTAACCATATGCTGGAACTGTGCGACTTTGCTCCGGAGCGTGTGATCGACGAGGAAATCGGGAAGCTCCAGCACCAGGACATCCGGGCGGTGAATACCCTCATCACCCAGGCGGAGCAGGCGGTGCACGAGCATTCCCAAGGGTACGCGGCTGTGCGCGACCGCATCCGGACCCTCGGGCAGGACGTGCCCGTCGTGGGGATAACCGGCACCGGCGGCGCAGGCAAGAGCTCGCTTACCGACGAGCTCGTGCGCCGTTTCATGCGCGACTTTCCAGAGATGAGCGTTGCCATTCTGGCCGTTGACCCATCGCGGCAGCGGACCGGCGGCGCCCTTCTCGGCGATCGCATCCGGATGAACGCCATCAACACGAGCCGGGTCTACATGCGCTCCCTTGCCACCCGCGACTCCCAGTCGGAGCTCTCCGCCGCCATCCAGGACGCCATCGACGTGGTCCGGGCGGCAGGTTTCGATCTCGTGATTGTGGAGACCTCCGGTATCGGCCAGGGTGACGCCCGGATCGTGGAGATCGCCGACATCGCCCTCTACGTCATGACCTGCGAGTTCGGCGCCCCCACCCAGCTGGAGAAGATCGATATGCTCGACTTCGCCGACTTGGTGGCTCTGAACAAGTTCGAGCGGAAGGGGGCGGAGGACGCCCTGAGAAACGTACGGAAACAGTACCGCAGGAACCGCAACCTCTTCGACGTTCCGGATGAGGAGCTGCCGGTCTTCGGCACCATCGCCGCCCAGTTCAACGACCCGGGAACCAACGTCCTCTATCGGGCGCTCATCGACGCGATCAACGGGAAAAAGGGGTTATCGCTCGAATCAGCGCTGGAGATCACGGAAAGGGAGAGCCTGAAGAAGTACATCATCCCCCCCGACCGGGTCCACTACCTGGGGGAGATCGTCCATGCCGCCCGCTCCTACCGCAAGCGCGTTCAGGAGCAGGCGGGGGTTGCCCGCAGGCTCTTCCAGCTCACCGGGGCGAAAGAGGTGCTGGGGAGCGCCTCCGTTGCGGAGCTCGACCGGCAGATCGCCTGCCACGAGGAGCGGCTCCAGGAGGAGCCGCGGAAAATCCTCAAGGAGTGGCCCTGCCTCAAGGAGAGCTACCGCAAGGACCAGCTCGTCACCAAGGTGCGGGACAGGGAGATCCGGAGCGACCTCTACACCACCACCCTTTCGGGGACCCGCATCCCCCGGGTCTGCCTTCCCGACTTCGCCGACTGGGGGGAGATCGTCCGCTGGTGCATGCTGGAGAACGCCCCGGGGTTCTTCCCGTACACAGCCGGGGTCTTCCCGTTCAAGCGGGCCGAGGAGGACCCGAAGCGCCAGTTCGCCGGGGAGGGGACGCCGGAGCGGACCAACCGGCGATTCCACTACCTCTGCAAGGACGACGACGCGAAGCGCCTCTCCACCGCCTTCGACAGCGTCACCCTCTATGGCGAGGACCCGGACTATCCCCCTGATATCTACGGCAAGGTGGGGGAGAGCGGGGTCTCCATCTGCACCGTGGAGGACATGCAGAAGCTCTACGCCGGCTTCGACCTCTGCGCCCCCAACACGAGCGTATCCATCACCATCAACGGCCCGGCACCCATGATGCTCGCCTTCTTCTTCGCCGCCGCCATCGACCAGCAGGTGGAGGCGTTTCGGGAGAAGACCGGGCGGTTGCCGAGTGATGCCGAGTACGAGGAGATCCGCGACTGCACCCTCCAGACTGTGCGCGGCACGGTCCAGGCCGACATCCTGAAGGAGGACCAGGGGCAGAACACCTGCATCTTCTCCACCGAGTTCGCCCTGAAGATGATGGGGGACATCCAGCAGTACTTTATCGACAAGAAGGTGCGAAACTACTACTCGGTTTCCATCAGCGGCTACCACATCGCCGAGGCGGGGGCAAACCCCATCTCCCAGCTCGCATTCACCCTCGCCAACGGCTTCACGTACGTCGAGTACTACCTCTCCCGCGGCATGCACATCGACGACTTCGCGCCGAACCTATCCTACTTCTTCAGTAACGGCCTCGACCCGGAGTATACGGTCATCGGCCGGGTGGCCCGCCGCATCTGGTCGGTGGTGATGCGGGAGCGGTACGGCGCGGGGGAGCGGAGCCAGAAGCTCAAGTATCACATCCAGACATCCGGACGATCCCTCCATGCCCAGGAGATGGACTTCAACGACATCCGCACCACGCTCCAGGCGCTCACCGCCATCTACGACAACTGCAATTCTCTCCACACCAACGCTTACGACGAGGCGGTCACCACCCCCACGGAGGAGTCGGTGCGGCGGGCCATGGCGATCCAGATGATCATCGGCCGGGAGTTCGGCGTGGCGAAGAACGAGAACCCGAGCCAGGGCTCCTTCATCATCGAGGAGCTGACCGACCTCGTGGAGGAGGCGGTGCTGGCAGAATTCGAGCGGATCGACCAGCGGGGGGGGGTGCTGGGCGCCATGGAAACCCAGTACCAGCGCTCCAAGATTCAGGACGAGTCCATGCTCTACGAGCACAGGAAGCATTCGGGGGAGCTCCCGATCATCGGCGTCAACTGCTTTCTGAACCCCCGGGCCGGGGAGGAGGGGTACCAGGTGCCGGGTGAGCTGGCCCGCGCCACGCAGGAGGAAAAGGAGCAGCAGATCGCCAACCTGCGGGCGTTCCAGGAACGGCACAAAAATACGGCCCCGGCGGCTCTCAGACGGCTCCAGGAGGTGGCAGTGGCGGGGGGCAACATCTTTGCCGAGCTGATGGAGACGGTGAAGGTCGCGTCGCTGGGGCAGATCACGAGGGCGCTCTATGAGGTCGGCGGCAAGTACCGCCGTAACATGTAAGCGGGCGCGGTCTTCCGACCATCTCGCCGCCGTGTCCTCGAAACCCTGCCTCGACGTAACTCTGCTACGCCTCGGCACGGTTTCTGCGGGCCAGCGACGACCTGGCCGAAATCTCGCGCCCGGTTGTCAAACCTATAAAAATCCGATTTTTCGCCTTTGGTTTGTTTCTTTCCTTTCCCCGGATTGCAGCTATACTCTGATAAACCGTTGCAAAGGAGCTGTTGAATGACCCGTCCCAATGACACCTCGTACTACGAAACCCTCCCCCTGGGGAGCGATGCGGCCTTGCGGCGCCGGTTCATGGTGATGGACGAAGACCTGCCGGGGAACCTCCGGTTTGGCCTGCTGCTGGAGATCCTCGATCTGGTGGCGGAGCGGACCGCCCTCAACTACGTGAACCGTTTCCACCCCGAGGCGCGGGTCGTGACCGCGGCCATCGACAACATTTTCGTCCGCCACGCTGCGGACGTGAACCGGGACATCGCCTTCCATGCCCGGATCAACCACGTGGGACGGAGCTCGCTCGTCGTCGGCATCCGGGTGGAGCAGCCCGGCGAGCCGACCAATCACATCGCATCGTGCTACTTCACCATGGTCGCCCGCTCCGGGATGGGGGAGGAGGCGGTGAGCGTGGTGCTTCCGCCGCTGGAATGCCCGGACGAGAAGGAAAAGAAACGGGCGCAGAAGGCGGTCGCGGGGCGGGAGGAGTACCGCCAGCAACAGGCGGCCCTCCACGAGCTTCCGAGCCGGGAGGAGTTCGGCATGCTCGCCTCCCTCCGCGAGGCCCAGGAGGAGCAGGGCTTCACCGGCCTCCTGGCCGGCCGGCTCGTCACTGATGCCTGGGAGCGGATGTATCCGGAGCAGGAGAACGTCCCCCAGAAGATCTTTGGCGGCTACCTGATCCGCCGCGCCTACGAGCTCTCCTCCATCTGTTCCGAGCTCGTGGCCCCCAACCGCTCCATTATCGCGGCGGTGAACCGGATCAACTTCTTCCACCCGGTCCGGATGGGGGACAAGCTCCATTTCACCTCCCGGGTCGTCTACACAAACGGAAGTTTCGTATGCATAGAGGCGAGCATCGAGCGGATCAGCCGCGACCGCACCACCAAGGCGCTCTCCAACTCGTGCCTCTTTACCTTCGTCAACGTGGACCGGGAGCTGAACCACCTCCCTGTGCCCCCCATCTACCCCTCCACCTACGCGGAGGATACCCGGTATCTCGCGGCGCTCCGCAGCTACCGGTCGATCGTGGGGCACCATGCGATCATTTGACTCAAAGTTGATGTAAGCGTCGAACGCGACGACGAAAAGCTAAAGTGACTGGATTTCGTCGCGTCCGTTGCGTCGCTGCGTGAGTAATGTCATTTTTGGAGGAGACATGGACATCTTTCAGGTCATCGAAAACCGGCGGAGCATCCGCAAGTACAGGGACACCCCCGTGGAGCGGGAGAAGATCGACCGTATACTCGACGCGGCCCGGCTCGCCCCCTCGTGGAAGAACATGCAGTGCTGGCGCTTCCTCGTTCTGGACGGGATGGAGAAACGGGAGGCACTCCTGTCAGCCTTTCCCGACGACAACCCGGGGAAGAGGGCGATCGCGCAGGCGCCCGTGGTGATCGTCGTCTGCGCCGACCCTGCCCAGTCGGGGGTGGAGAACGGCATCGACTACTACGTGGCCGACACCGCCATCGCCTTCGAGCATCTCTGTCTCGCGGCCCACGCCCTCGGGCTCGGGAGCTGCTGGATGGGGCTGTACGACGAGGCGGCGGTCCATACGGCGCTCGGCATCCCAGACGGGGTGCGGGTCGTGGGGATCACGCCGCTCGGCTACCCCGACCAGGACCCGAAGCCGCGGCCGCGCAAGGAACTGGCCGAGATAGCCTACTTCAACGAATGGGGGAACGTGCCATGCTGACCAGGATGGAATCGGAGCAGCGGATTATCCGTCTGCAGCGCGAACTGCGGGAGAAGGGGATAGACGGCGCGCTCCTCGTCTACCCGATCGACGTCTACTACTTTGCCGGCACGCGGCAGAATTCGGTCCTCTGGGTGCCGGCGGACGGGAACCCGCGCCTCTTCGTGCGCAAGAGCCTCTCCCGCGCCATGACGGAAAGTCTTGTAGAGGACACGCGGCCGTTCCCGTCGAGCAAGGATTTCCCGGCCCTGTTCGGCGATGAGGCGCGCAGGGTCGGCCTTGCCTTCGACGTGCTGCCGGTGCAGCAGTACAACTACTTCGCCAAGCTCCTGCCGGGGCGGGAGTTCGTGGACATCGCCGCCATCAACAGGGAGCTCCGCTCGGTCAAGTCCGACTGGGAGCTTGCCAAGATGCACGCGAGCGGGGCCCGGCTCTGCGAGGTCTTTCGCCAGGTCCCCGGTTTCCTGAAAGAGGGGATGCGGGAGCTCGACCTCGCCGCCGAGTTCGAGTACCGGCTCCGGAAAGAGGGAAGCGAAGGGTACGTGCGGATGCGCGCTTTCAACCAGGAGCTCTTCCAGGGGCTCGCGGTTTCCGCCACCGCAACTCAACCCGGCTTTTTCGACGGTGCGGTGACCGGGAGGGGGCTCTCGTCTGCCTCACCCCACGGCGCTTCCCTGGAGCCGATCGCCGCCAACATGCCGATCCTCGTGGATTACACCGGGATCTTCAGCGGTTACATCGTGGACATGACCCGCATCTTCGTGATCGGCAGCCTCTCAGCAGAACTGGAGCAGGCCTTTTCCACCGCCATCGCTATCCAGCAGTACCTGGTGGAGAACCTGAAGCCGGGTGCGGTCTGCGAGGAGTTGTTCCTCAAGGCCGCCGACATGGCGGAAGCCGCAGGGCTCGGCCGCAACTTCATGGGGGCGCCGGGGGAGAATGCCCGCTTCGTCGGCCACGGCGTCGGGCTGGAGCTGGACGAGTTCCCGGTGCTGGCCCAGGGGTTCAAGGCACCGCTCCAGGCGGGTCAGACCATCGCCATCGAGCCAAAGTTCGTCTTTCCCGGCCAGGGGGTAGTGGGAATCGAGAACACCTTCGCCGTCAGCGACCGGGGAGGTGTGAAGCTCACCGATCTTGCCGACGAGATCGTCCGTATATGATGCTTTTCTGCCTATAGTGTACTATTGAGGGCAGCCGACGGGTTGCCCTTTTTTTCGCTTCGATGCCGATCCAGTCATTTGCAAACATTTTTATTTTTCTTGAGAGCTCATGGATGTCTCGTTATTAAGAATGCCTTCCCCCTATTTTAAATCCGAAGAAAAGGCTGCTTGCGGATGTATGACATGATTCAGTATAAAGATGTTTTGAATATGATTGACATGTACGTAAACGGTATGTATACTCAAGGACAAATAATGCCTCTCACGGAGGAAGCGAAATGAAAGAGATTTTTGTCGTGGACGCGTTGCGCACCCCCTTCGGTTCGTTCGGCGGGCAACTGGCGGAGGTGGAGTCGCCGCAGCTGGCAGCCAGGGTGATGACCGGGCTGCTGGAGAGGAACGGCCTTGCCCCCTCGGCTGTTGACGAGGTTATCATCGGCCAGGTCCTGTCGGGCGGGGTGGGGCAGGCACCGGCGCGACAGGCGATGCGCGCCGCGGGCATCCCGGACGCCGTCCCCGCCATGACCATCAACAAGGTGTGCGGCAGCGGCCTGAAGGCGATCATGCTCGGGGCGGGCTCAATCGCGCTCGGAGATGCCGGGGTGGTCATCGCAGGCGGGATGGAGAACATGTCCCTTGCCCCCCACTTCCTCAAGAAGGCACGCACGGGCTACCGGATGGGGCACGGTGAGCTGTTCGATCTGATGATCCACGACGGTCTCCAGGACCCCTGCACCGGTCGGCACATGGGTGAGATCGGCGAGGAGAGCGCCGCGAGGAACGGCATCTCCCGCGACGCGCAGGACGAGTTTGCCATCCGCTCCTACCGGCTTGCCCAGGCTGCAGTGACGGGCGGGGTGTTCGCTGACGAGATCGTCCCGGTGGTGAAGGCGACGCGGAAGGGGGAAGAAACCGTCGCCACCGACGAGGAGCCGTTCAAGGGAGATGTGGCCAAGCTCCCGCAACTGAAGGCGGTGTTTCGCAAGGAGGGTACCATCACTGCCGGCAACGCCTCCACCATCAACGACGGCGCGGCCCTGGCAATCCTCGCCGACGCCGCCGGGCTGAAGGCTCATAACCTCACGCCGAAGGCGCGGATCGTCGCCGCGGCGACCAACAGCCTCCACCCCGACTACTTCCCCGAGGCGCCGGTGGGTGCCATCGAAAGGGCCTGCGCCCGGGCGGGGATCGGCGTGGGCGATATCGACCTCTTCGAGATCAACGAGGCGTTTGCCTCGGTGCCGCTCATCGCCATCCAGTCGCTCGGCCTCGACCCGGAAAAGGTGAACGTGAACGGCGGAGCCTGCGCCGTCGGCCACCCGATCGGGGCGAGCGGCGGGAGGCTGGCGGCCACGGTGATCCGGGAGCTGCACCGGAGAAATGCGCGCTACGGCCTGGCTACGCTCTGCATAGGGGGGGGCGAGGCGGTGGCGGTCATTTTCGAGCGAGTGTGAAACGCCACTTTTCCGCAATCTCGGCGTTGATCTTCGGGATTACTTGTGCGGCGTAGCGCTGCTACGCCTCCGCGTCATCCCTCGATCGCCTTGACCTTGCGACAATTCCGAAGGAATTGGACAGCGGAGGCTGCCCGCAGGGTGAGGCCGCAGGCCGAATCAAAAATTGACGTTCCAAAGGATAAGTGTCTTCAATATCGATATTGGGAGGCTAGTTATGATCAAGACAGTCGGTGTACTCGGGGCGGGGCAGATGGGGAACGGCATTGCCCACTGCTTTGCCCAGTACGGGCACGAGGTCGTTCTCTACGACATCGCGGCTCAGCAACTGGAGCGGGCGGTAGCCACCATCGGGCAGAACCTGGAGCGGCAGGCAAAGAAGGGGGCGATTCCCGAGAGCCTGATCGGCCAGACCCTCGGCCGGATCAGGACCACCCGGAACATGGCCGACCTGGCCGCCGTGGACTTCGCCGTGGAGGCGGTGACCGAGCACGAGCCGCTCAAGCTGGAGATCTTCAGGAAGCTGGACGAGACGGTGAAGGAAGGGGCGATCCTCGCCTCCAACACCTCCTCCATCCCGATCACCAAGATCGCCGCGGTAACCAAAAGGCCGGAGAAGGTGATCGGCATGCACTTCATGAATCCGGTCCCTGTGATGAAGCTCGTGGAGATAATCCGCGGTCACGCTACGAGCGAGGAGACCTTTACGGTGACCGCCGGGCTGGTGGCAAAGCTGGAGAAGGAAATGGCGGTCTCCCAGGACTACCCCGGCTTCATCGTCAACCGGGTCCTCATCCCGATGATCAACGAGGCGGTATTCGCCCTCTACGAGGGGATCGCCACGGCCGAGGACATCGACAAGGGGATGAAGCTCGGCACCAACCAGCCCATGGGGCCCCTGACGCTTGCGGACTTCATCGGCCTGGATACGGTGCTGGCCATCG
>DATJLB010000021.1:0-11070 GCA_035490915.1 Geobacteraceae bacterium | reverse complement strand
ATTTTCTTCGCGAGAACCCGCCGTACCCCTCCCCACTGACAGAAAGGCCAAGTTCGAGGGTGGCATTTTGCGCACTTTTCCGGTATAGTCCGGCGGGAGGAGATGCCATGTACGGACGGATATTCAGACCTTTCACGGTCGGCGGCTTCATCGTCGTCCCCGCGGGGGAGCCGCTCCCGCCGGGGGAAGGCATCCCGCTGATGCTCGGGAAGAAGGGGGCCTTCGGCTCCGGCGAGCACGAGACGACCGTTTCCTGCCTGGAAGAGCTGGAGCGCCTCCCCGGGATATCGGGAATGCGCTGCCTCGACCTCGGGAGCGGCACCGGCATTCTCGCCATCGCCGCGGCCCGCCTCGGAGCGGCATCGGTGGTGGCGATCGACATCGACCCTGCTGCGGCGGCGTCCTGCACGGACAACGCCAGGCTGAACGGCATGACCGACCGGGTGTTCCCGCTCTGCGGCGAGCTCGCCTGCCTCGGAGACGGGCATTTCGACCTCGTGATGGCCAACATCTACGCCGACATCCACCTTGCCCTTGCGGGAGAGATGGTCGCCACGACGAGGCCGGGGGGGTATCTCCTGCTGTCCGGCATCCCGACCCAGGACAACTTCGACGTGCTCTGCCTGTTCGAGCGGAAGGGGTGTCGGCTCCTCGAGAGTCGGTACCTGGAAGAGTTCGTCACCTTCCTGTTCCAAAGGACGACCGGTTGACCCCGCTACGTTCTTGCCGTATAAAGTAGAGCATCACATTCCATCGAGGAGGAAAACACCATGCTGAAAAAGATCGTCCTTGTCCTGACCCTCGCTCTCCTGTTCTGCGGCGCCACCCTGGCCGGAGCGGCCGACGCCAAGAACCCTCAGGTCGTCATGGACACGAGTCTGGGAAAAATCAAGATCGAGCTCTTCGCCAAGGAAGCGCCCGTCACCGTCAAGAATTTCCTGGCGTACGTGAACGACGGCTTCTACAAGGACACCGTCTTCCACCGGGTCATCAACGGCTTCATGATCCAGGGGGGAGGGTTTACCGCCGACCTCAGGCAGAAATCGACCCGTGCGCCCATCACGAACGAGGCGGACAACGGCCTGAAAAACGACCGGGGGACCATTGCCATGGCCCGCACCGGCGACCCGAACAGCGCCACCACCCAGTTCTTCATCAACGTCGTCAACAACGACGCCCTCAACCGCCCCCGGCCCGACGGGTTCGGCTATGCGGTGTTCGGCAAGGTCGTCGACGGCATGGACGTGGTGGACAAGATCAAGGCGGTGCCGACCGGGTTCAGGATGGGGATGGGGGACGTCCCGCTGACCCCGGTGGTGATAAAATCGGTCAAGGTGGTACAATAAGCACAAAAGGGGGCGTCGAAAGACGCCCCTTCTTTCTCCCGCCGAGCGCTGGACCCTTACGATATGGAGGCCCCCATGACCAGAAGCGCCCGTTCCTCCGTCACCCTGATCCTCGCCCTTCTTCCCTTCGTCATCTGCGCCACGCCGCTCCCCGCGAAGGAGGATACCTTCTCTCCCCGGACCACCACCCTCGCCGACCAGGCAGGCATAGCACTGACCGTCTACAACGTGAACCTCGGGCTGGTCAAGGACCGGCGGCGGATCAGCATCCCCCGGGGAGCGGGGGAACTCCGCTTCATGGACGTCGCATCCCAGATCATCCCCGCCAGCGTCTCGATCGTCTCCCTCTCCGGACCGGCCGGGCTCCGGGTGCTGGAGCAGAACTACGAGTACGACCTCCTCTCCCCCCAGAAGCTGATGGACAAGTATGTCGGGAAGGAGGTAAGGCTCTACCAGAAAAACCCCTATACCGAGCGGGAGGAGGTGGTGGACGCCACCCTCCTCGCCACCAACAACGGACCGGTCTTCAAGATCGGCAACGAGATCACCTTCAATCACCCGGGCCGGATCATTTTTCCGGGGCTCCCGGAGGGGCTGATCCCGAAGCCGACTCTGGTCTGGCTCCTGGAGAGCAGTCAGGACAAGCCCCAGGAGATCGAGGCGTCCTACCTCACCGACGGGATCAGCTGGCGGGCCGACTACGTGGTGACCCTGAACGACCGTGATACCGGAGCGGACCTGGCGGGGTGGGTCACCATCGACAACAAAAGCGGCGCCACATACAGGGATGCCAGGCTGAAGCTGGTGGCGGGGGATGTCCACCGGGTCCAGGAGGAACGGGAGCGGGTGATGCGGATGGCCAAGGCGGTGCCGGCGGGAGCGCCCCAGTTCAAGGAGGAGGGGTTCTTCGAGTTCCACCTCTACACCCTCCAGCGCCCCTCCACCATAAAAGAGAACCAGACCAAGCAGATAAGCCTCGTGACCGCCGACGCCGTCCCGGTCAGGAAGGAGTTCCTCTACAAGGGGGCGCCGCACTATTACTACGCGCCGTACGTCGAAGCGGAGAAGCAGAAGGTCGGGGTCTACGTGGAGATGGAGAACCGCGAGGCCAACAGGCTCGGGATGCCGCTGCCGAAGGGGGTCGTCCGGGTCTACAAGCGGGACGCCGACGGGAGTCTCCAGTTCGTGGGGGAAGACGCCATCGACCATACCCCGAGGGACGAGAAGGTGAGGATCAAGCTGGGAGAGGCGTTCGATCTGGCCGGGGAGAGAAAACAGACCGACTGGAAGAAGATCGCGAGCGACACCTACGAGGCGGCCTTCGAGATCACGCTCAGGAACCACAAGCGGGAGGACGTGACGGTCCGGGTGGTGGAGCCGGTCCCGGGGGACTGGCAGATGCTGAGCACGTCCCATGAATGGAAAAAGGGGGAGGCGTTCGCCGCCGAGTTCCAGGTGCCGGTGAAGAAGGACGGGGAGGCGAAACTTGCCTATCGGGTGCGGATGAGGTACTGAGGGACCCCCTACACCTGGCAGCGTGGGCAGAAGACCGTGCTCCGGTTGCCGAGCCGCGTCTCTTCCAGGATGGCGCCGCAGACGGTGCACGCCACCCCGCCCCGGCCATAGACGCGGAACTCGAGCGGGTGGTAGGCCACCGTCTCCTCCGCCACCCGGTATGTGCTCCCCTGCTCGACCGACTCCGCCAGCACCTCCTTGACGGTTTCGGCGAGCCGGTCGCACTCGTCCCGGCTGAGGGAGCGGGCGGGGCGGGCCGGGTGGATGCGGGCCCTGAAGAGCGCCTCGTTGGCGTAGATGTTCCCGACGCCGGCCACGACCGCCGCGTTCATGATGAAGAGCTTCACCGCGACGCTGCGGGACCGGCTGGCGGCGAAGAGGTACGCCCCGTCGAACGCCGGCGTGAGCGGCTCGGGTCCGATGCCCGCCAGGAGCGGATGCTCCAGCGGGTTCCCGGTGGTCCAGAGCACCGAGCCGAACTTTCGCGGGTCGTGAAAACGGAGGACCCGCCCGTCGGCAAGGACGACGTCGAGGTGGTCGTGCTTCCCCGGCGGGGTCCCGCCGGGGAGGAGCCGGAGAAAGCCGGTCATCCCGAGATGAATGACGAGGCAGCCGCCGTCGCAGAAAAAAAGGAGGTACTTCCCCCGACGCCCCACCGTCCGTATGGTCCGTCCCGGCAGGACCTTCGCGAGCTCCGCCGGCACCGGGAGCCGCAGCTTCGGCGCCCGAACCGTCACCCGCTCGATCCTCTTTCCCGCCAGCTCCCGCTCCAGTCTCCGGCGGGTCACCTCCACTTCAGGCAGTTCGGGCACGGCTCCCCTCCACTATCCGGCGACTCAATCCTTTAACGTGTTGTTGAAAAACTCAGGTTGTTCAAAAACTGTCAGATCGTCGCACCCGCAGAAAGCCGCGCGGAGGCGTAGCAGGCCTACTCCGCCGAAGCAGCCGTTTTGGCTGCGAAGGCCGGGCGCTACGCCGCAAACTTTTGCGAAGCAAAAGTTAACAGCGTAGGCTGGGCCGCAGGCCGAGGCCCTTGGGCCGAGTACAAGTTGGCTTTCGAGGACGGCGGCGAGATGGCCGTTTTTCAACAACCTGTTAAAGCTCACTGGCGCCCCCGCCGGACATACAGGAGCACCACATTCCCGACGGTGAAGAGAAGCGCCCCGGCAAGGGCCGCCCCCGCTCCCGGTTCCCGATGGATCTCGATCAGCGCGGCCCGGTACGGCTCGACCGCCACCTCCTTCAGGTAGAAGCCCGACCCCTTGTAGAAGAACGGATGGTTCGGGCTGATGGTCGCGGCCCCTTCACGGCCGCGGAGCTCGGCGCTGTAGTCCGTCGGGAACCCCATCGGGCTCATGACCGCCGTCACGTTCGCCAGCTGGAGTCGGCTCCCGTCAGGACAGGTGATCACCCCCCCCTCCTGGAGCGGCATTATCTGCTTGTATCCCCCCCAGGCGCTGAACAGGTGGGCTAGGACGATCAGCAGAAAGCCCGCGTGCATCACCTGCGGGGCGATCAGGACGAGGAAGCCGCCGCGCCGGGATTTCACCCGCAGCGACTCGATGCTGCAGAGCACCGTGTTCAGGGCGAGGAGGGCAAGGAGTGCGATGGCGGCCCAGAGCCACCAAGAGACGGCCACCGGCGTCTCCCGGAGCCACTGGAAGAGGGGGAGATCGTTGATGGAGCTCCCCTCCGCCCCCCCGCCGGAGAACGAGCCGACGGCGAGGAGAAGGCAGACCCCGCCGATCAGCCAGAGGCCGAGGGTGAGCGAGGCGAGACGATCGTAGATTTTGGTGAACATGGTGTGTGCCCCTTGTTTAAGTGGGAGGCGGACCAAGGCGAAATAGATTTTGCCAACCGGGCGTGAGATTTCGGCCAGATCGTCGCCGGCCCGCAGAAGCTTCGCTGAGGCGTAGCAGCGCTACGTCGAAGCGGGGTTTCGAGGACACGGCGGCGAGATGGTCGGAAGACCGCGCCCGCCCCCTTGCTAGAAACTGTGCGAGCTCCGCATCAGCATGCTCACGCCCAGATACGTAAAAAGCGCCACCGCGAACCCGGCGATCCCCCCCCAGGCGACCAGGCCGTCCCATCTTGGCCCCTTCAGCCTCAGGTGGAGATAGAGGGAATAGAAGAGCCAGAGGATCGAGGTCCAGAGCTCCTTGGGTGTCCAGAGCCAGTAAGTTCCCCAGGCATAGTATCCCCAGACCCCTCCCGACACCATGGAAGCGGAGAAAAACGAGTACCCCACCAGGGAGGCGCGGTACTGGAGGTCGAAGAAGGGACGTTCCCGGCGGGCGAGGAAGAGCGCGCCGAGGAGCGCCCCGATCCCGAACAGGGCATAGGCGAAAAAGGCGAGTGCCACGTGGAGTTCGAACCAGAAGGTTCGGAGGATAGCAGGGAGCGGCATGGCAAAGGAGGGAAAGGGGAGCGCCAGGAGGGCGAACAGGGCCGCCAGTAATCCCGCCCCCCACGAAAAACGCCCCGAGCCGCGAAGGAATGGCGAGAAGCAGAAGGGAACCGCCATGGCCGCCACCGAGGCGGAGAAGAAAACCAGCGTGTCGTGGGGGCCGATCAGGGGGAGACGCCCCAGGGCACCCCCCCGGAGTGCAAGGTAGGCGAGCTCTGCTGCCAGGCCGGCGAAGAAGAATAACCGCTTATGCCCCCCGAACAGGTAGAGGGCGACGGAACAGAGAAGAAGCCATTTCATGGAACACCCGGTGGCTGCATCAGCCGTGGATTGGCGCGCTGGCGCGCCGCACAACAGTACACCGGGAGAAAAAGGGGATCAAGTTATTTTTTCGGGGGAGAGGTGTGGGCCTCAAGGAGCGTGAGGAGTCTCCGCACGGTGATGGATTCATGTCGTTTCCCGGCAAGGACCTCGTCGGCGCCGATCCCCTTCCTGCCGTAAAATGCCGCATTTGCCGTGCCATCGATCCGGAGGGCGGCACCTTCCAGCGAGACTCCGGCGAACAGCCCGCGGCTTCGGGCATAGGAGTAAATCTCCCCCTTCAACGTGAGATCAGTGGCCGCTTCGGCGTTGCGTCCCACCGGGCCTGCCGCAGCAGCAGCGGCCACACCGAGGGTGAACTTCCCCCTCGTGATCCCCTCGATGCTTCTCTTGCTCTTGAACACCAGAATGATGTCGCTCGACTGGGCGCCGGCCTGCCAGCCGACGCCGCCCCCCTCAAACGTCACGAACGACGGGTTGCTCCATTCCCCCCTGTCCGCCCGCACCGCCATGACCCCTTTGCCGTACCGCCCGCCGACCACAAAGCCGAGCTTCACGACCGCCGGGACAATGGCGATCGCGTATGCGTTGCGCAGAAGCGCCGAAGGAATCCCCTTTTCCGGGATGGCCACGAACTCCCGGAACACATCGGCCGCCGCCGTGACCCTTTCATCCTCCTCAGTCGCGACGGCGGCACCGATCGTCCCCCCGCAGAGCAAGGCCATCATCACCAGCAGGGATACAAGCCGTCTCCACCACATAAAAAATCTCCTTCCGGAAGAAGTGCCGTCCAAAGCCGTGCCGTCGCCAACACTAGCACCATTATAGCAGCATCGGCGCGCCCTTGCCATTATTGCAGTGCACAGCACCCGCTTTTGCATGTATCGCTGGCGTGACGCCCCCGTTTTTGTTATCCTTGAATAGTCTTTCTATTTACCTCGAGCAAACACCATCGATGACCATTGACTTCAGCAGCCAGATAAAAAAAATCGCCTCCCTCCTCTCCGGTACGGAGTGCGCGCTCACCCTCGCGGGACTCACAGGGTCGGCTCCCGCCTACCTCCTCTCCCGGCTCCTCTCCGAATCGACCGGTACGCTCCTGATCGTCACGGCGGACGGCGATGCCGCCGTGGAGCTCCACCGGGAACTCTGCTTCTATGCGGGGGGGGACGAGACGCTCCTCCACCTCCCCGCATGGGACACCTCCCCCTTCGAGACGGCGTCTCCCCACCCGGAGGTGGTCGGCCAGCGGCTGAACACCCTCTTCCGGCTGATGGACGGGCGGGCGCGCGCCGTGGTCGCCCCTCTGGCTGCGGTCGTCCAGAAGGTCCTGCCCCGGCGGACCCTCGGGGAGGTTTCCCAGTACCTGGTGGCGGGAGAGGAAGTGGGGCGGGAGGAGCTCCTCGCGAAGCTCGTGCGGCTCGGGTACGGTAACGCCCCGCTGGTGGAGGACCCGGGCACCTTCGCCGTGCGCGGCGGGATCCTCGACATCTTCCCCCCTAACCTCCCCTTTCCGGCCCGGATCGAGTTTTTCGGCGATTTCGTGGAAACCATCCGCACCTTCGACCCGGCGAGCCAGCGCTCCCTCCATCCTCTCCCCGAGCTGGTCCTCCTCCCGTCCCGGGAGGTCCTCCTTCCCGAAGGGGAGGCCCAGGAATTCGCCGCCCGCCTGAAGAGACGGTGCGACGCCCTGGGACTCCCGGCCGCCCGGCGCCGCGAGTTGCTCGACCAGCTGCAGAACGCCATCTTCCCCACCGGTATCGAGTATCTCCAGCCGCTCTTCCACCCGGACCTGGAGACCATCTTCGATTACACCGGTCCCGCAACGATCCTGACGCTGGTCGACCCGGAGGGGGTTGCGGCCGCGGAGGAAAGCTTCCGGAAAGAGGTGGCGGCGGCGGGGCAGCGCGCCCTCGAACGGGATCTGATCGTCTGCGAGGGGACCGACCTTTTCCTCGGCCCGGAGGCACTCCCGAAGCTTTTCGCGGCAAGGCGGCGCCTGGCGATCCCCTTCCTGGAGATCACCGGCCAGGAGGAGAAGGGAGAACTCTTCCGCTTTACCGTCGAGGGAAACGGCGACCTGAAGCTCGACCTCTCCCCCGACAGCGAGGCGGTCCTGAAGCCTCTGGTGGACCGGGTCACCGGCTGGCTCGCGGACGGGCGGCGGGTGGTTCTCGCCTGCCACCAGCAAAACCAGGCCCAGCGGCTCTACGAGCTCCTCTCCCCCTATTCTCTCCCCCTCGCCCTCTCCGAGAGGAATTTCCCCGCCGAACGCGACCGCCGGGACGCCAGGGTGCAGATCCTGACCGGCGAGATCTCCCGGGGTTTCCGTGTTCGCGACGAGGGGATAGTGGTCATCGCCGAAGAGGAGATCTTCGGCAAGCGGGTCAAGCGGCGCGGCGTCAGCGAAGCGCGCAAGAAGCAGATCCTCACCTCCCTCGCCGAGCTGAAGCCGGGAGACCACATGGTCCACCTCGACTTCGGGGTCGGCATCTACCGGGGGCTCCACCACGTTTCGCTCAAGGGGGGGGAAGGGGACTTTCTCCTCCTGGAGTACGCGGGGGCCGACAAGCTCTACCTCCCCGTCGACCGGATCGGCCTCGTCCAGCGCTACGTCGGTGCGGAGGGGGTCGAACCGCGTGTGGACCGTCTCGGCGGCGCCTCTTGGGACAAGGCGAAGGCAAAGGCGAGGGAAGCGGTCCAGGAGATGGCGGCGGAGCTCCTGAAGATCTACGCCGCCCGCCAGGTCCACGAGGGGTTCGCCTTCGCCCCGCCGGACGGTCTCTACCGGGAGTTCGAGGCGGCCTTCGCCTACGAGGAGACCCCGGACCAGATGTCCGCCATCGAGGACGTCCTGCGGGACATGGAGAGCGCGAAGCCGATGGACCGCCTCGTCTGCGGGGACGTCGGGTACGGCAAGACCGAGGTCGCCATGCGCGCCGCCTTCAAGGCGGTGATGGACGGCAAGCAGGTGGCGGTGCTGGTGCCGACCACGGTCCTCGCCCAGCAACACCTGGAGACCTTCGGCGCGCGGTTCGCCGCCTATCCGGTCCGGGTGGAGATGCTCTCCCGCTTCCGCTCCGCCAAGGAACAGAAGGATATCCTCGCCGGGGTCAAGAAAGGGGAGGTGGACGTCATCATCGGCACCCACCGCCTCCTCCAGAAGGACGTCGTCTTCAAGGACCTGGGGCTTCTGATCGTCGACGAGGAACAGCGCTTCGGCGTTACCCACAAGGAGCGGCTCAAACAGTTCCGGGCGGTGGTCGACATCATGACCCTCACTGCCACGCCGATCCCCCGCACCCTCTACATGTCGATCATGGGGATCCGCGACCTCTCCATCATCGACACCCCGCCGGTGGACCGGCTCGCCATCAAGACCTTCGTCGCCCGCTTCTCCGATGAGCTGATCCGCGAGGCGGTGCTCCGGGAGATCCGCCGGGGGGGGCAGGTCTTCTTCGTCCACAACCGGGTGCAGTCGATCGGCGCCATGGCGGAGCACTTGGGGCGGATCGTCCCGGAGGCGCGGATCGCCGTCGGGCACGGCCAGATGGAGGAGAAGGAGCTGGAGCGGGTGATGCTCTCCTTCATGCACGGGGAATCGAACCTGCTGCTCTGCACCACGATCATCGAGTCGGGGCTCGACATCCCGAACGCCAACACCCTGATCGTCAACCGGGCCGACGCCTTCGGGCTCGCCCAGCTCTACCAACTGCGCGGCCGGGTCGGCCGCTCCCGGCAACGCGCCTACGCCTACTTCCTGATCCCGGGGGAAGGGGCAATCTCGTCCGACGCCCGGGAGCGGCTCAAGATCCTCCAGGACATCTCGGAACTCGGGGCGGGGTTCCGGATCGCCACCCACGACCTGGAGATCCGGGGGGCGGGGGACCTCCTGGGGGGGCGCCAGTCGGGGAACATCGCGGCGGTCGGCTTCGAGCTCTACACCGAGATGCTGGAGGAGACCATCCGCCAACTGAAGGGGGAGGAGCTGCCGGAGCGGGTTGAGCCTGAGATCAAGCTCCACATCCCCGCCTTCATCCCGGAAGAGTACGTGAGGGACCCGAACCAGCGGCTGGTGATCTACAAGAAGCTCACCCAGGCAACGAGCGCGGAGGAGATCGCCGACGTGCGGGAAGAGCTCGTGGACCGCTTCGGACCGCTCCCCCTCGCCGCCACCTATCTGCTGGAGGTTATGGGGGTGCGGCTCCGCTTGACGGCCCTCCTGATCAGGGAGGCGGAATTCGACGGGAAACGGCTGATCGTTGCCTTCCACCCCAAGACCCCCGTATCTCCCGACATCATCGTTGCCCTGATCCGGCAAGCGCCGCGCAAGTACCAGTTTACCCCCGATTACCGGCTGGTCGCCGAGGTGGTGGACACCTCCTTCGAGGGGATCCTGGCGGAACTGAGAAATGTCTTGAAAAGGGTGGGCTGATATGCTAGTTTTTTTGGGTTAGATTAATTTTTCTCAAAAGGAGCAACCAGATGCACGATAGGAAAATTGTCAGGTCTGCTGCCGTTATACTCTGCCTTGTGGCGATGGTTGGGTGCAAGTCCCAGGGGCCGAGCACGGATGCCGGCAAGAAGGAGAAGAAAGGGCAGGTCCTTGCTGAAGTAAACGGCGTTGTCATCACCACCGACGACTTCAAGAAGGAGCTGGAGATCCTCCCTCCCTACCTGAAGCAGATGGCCGCCACCCCCGACGGCCAAAAGGAAATGCTCGACTCGATGGTCGTCCGTGAACTGGTGATGCAGGATGCCCAGAAGATGGGTATCGACAAGAGTCCGGAAGTTGCCGCCAAGATGGAAGACATGAAAAAGCGGGTGATCGTCGAGGCGTACCTGAAGAAAAAGGTCGAGGAGCAGGTGAAGCTCTCCGATGCCGATCTGCAGAAGTTCTACGACCAGAACAAGGACAAGTTCAAGGCGGGCGAGCAGGTGAGAGCGAGCCACATCCTGGTGAAGACCGAAAAAGAGGCCCAGGACGTTCAGGCCCAGCTCAAGGCAGGGGCAAAGTTCGAAGACCTGGCCAAGAAAGTCTCAGTCGATCCCGCCGGACAGAAGGGTGGGGACCTCGGCTGGTTCGGCAAGGGGAACATGATCCCCGATTTCGAGAAGGTCGCCTTCTCCCTGAAGGAAGGGGAAACCTCCGGGATCGTCAAGACCAAGTTCGGCTACCACATCATCAAGCTCACCGGGAAGCGGCCCGCCGGCATCCTCCCCTTCGCCGACGTGAAGGAACAGCTCAAGGCGAGCCTCATGCCGGAAAAGCAGCAGGAAGTCTTCAAGAAGGTAAAGGATGACCTCAAGAAGAACGCCAAGCTCACCGTCAAGGACGACGTGCTGAAGGCAATGTCCGCCCAGGCGGCCGAAGCAAAAACACCCCCCATCGAGGGAATAGAGAAGAAGTAACGTCCCCTCTTCTCACAGTGCGCATCGAAGGGGCGCTGCACAACGCAGCGCCCCATTTCTTAAGGTACA
>DATJLB010000020.1:0-3337 GCA_035490915.1 Geobacteraceae bacterium | reverse complement strand
AACGTGCCGCAGGAATAAGACCACCAATTCCCCCTCGACTATCAGAATCGTTTCAGCATAGGCCAATTTCAGCCACATCATGTGGCCGATTTTGGCCTTTTTGCCATTCAAGTTCTCCTTCAAAAAATCGTTTCAAAATTGTAACAGTCCGACCTGCCTGACGATTTGCCACCGTATACGGCATGGCACTTTCATTGCTATGGTACATGCATAACGATTATTTAACCAGTCTCATCCGGTTTTTTGCATAAGCTCAAATACATGTGCAGAAGGAGCAGCAGATGAAAGAGAAAAAGATTTACCAGCATTTGTATTTCCAGGTATTGGTCGCGATCTCCATCGGCGTGCTGCTCGGCTACCTCGCCCCTGATACCGGCGCGGCCATGAAACCGCTCGGGGAAGGGTTCATCAAGCTGATCAAGATGATCATCGCCCCGATCATCTTCTGCACGGTGGTGTCCGGCATCGCCGGCATGGAGGACATGAAGAAGGTGGGACGGGTCGGCGCCAAGGCCCTGCTCTACTTCGAGGTCGTCAGCACCCTGGCGCTGATCATCGGCCTGGCCATCGTCACCCTGATCCAGCCGGGGGCCGGTTTCAACGCGGACGTGACCAAGCTCGACACCAAGGCCCTGGCGACCTACGCCACCGGCGCCAAGGCGCTCAGCACCACCGACTTCCTGATGAACATCATCCCCACCAGCGTGGTTGACGCCTTTGCCAAGGGGGACATCCTCCAGGTCCTCTTCTTCGCCGTGCTGTTCGGCTTCGCCCTTTCGCTCCTCGGCGAGAAGGGGAAACCGGTCGCGGACTTCATTGACAAGATCTCGCATGTCCTGTTCGGGATCGTCGGCATCATCATGAAAGCGGCGCCGATCGGCGCGTTCGGCGCCATGGCCTTCACCATCGGCAAGTTCGGCCTCGGCTCCCTCGCCAAGCTCGGGATGCTGATGGGGAGCTTCTACCTCACCTGCCTCGTCTTCATCTTCGGCGTACTCGGCATCATCTGCCGGCTGTGCGGCTTCAGCATCTTCCGGTTCATCGCCTACATCAAGGAGGAGCTCCTGATCGTGCTCGGCACCTCCTCCTCCGAGTCGGCGCTGCCGCGGATGATGGACAAGATGGAGCGGCTCGGGTGCACCAAGTCGGTGGTCGGCCTGGTGATCCCGACCGGCTACTCCTTCAACCTGGACGGCACCTCCATCTACCTCACCATGGCTGCAATCTTCGTCGCCCAGGCGACCAACACCCACCTGACGCTCACCCAGACCCTGACCATCCTGGCGATCCTGATGCTCACCTCCAAGGGGGCGGCAGCGGTCACCGGCGGCGGCTTCATCACCCTGGCGGCCACCTTCGCGGCGGTCCCCACCATCCCGCTGGCGGGGCTGGCGCTGATCCTCGGCATCGACCGCTTCATGTCCGAGGCGCGGGCCCTCACCAACCTGGTCGGGAACGGCGTGGCGACCGTGGTGGTCTCCCGGTGGGAGAAGGAACTGGACAGCGCGAAGCTGCAGCGGGTGCTCGCGAACAAGGCCGAGCCGGATGCCGAAGAAGCAGAACTGGCGCTGGGAGGGGAGCAGCCGGAGCTGGCACTGAAATAAGCCGGCCGCAGGAAGCTTGCGATTACGACAAAAGGCCGCGACCCTTACGGGCGCGGCCTTTTTTTTTGCATCACAATACAACGCCAGATTTGAGATGATACCAAGGCGGCAAGGAGGAGACGACGAGGCGTACTGGAGGTACGTCGAGGGAGCCGACGACGCGGCCAACGAAGGTAGCGCTCAAATATGGCGTTATATCACATCAGCCCCTGGGAGACGAAGCTCAGGAACGCCTCATCGCCGATGATGATGTGATCGAGGACCTTGATCCCCATCAGATCCCCCGCCTCTCTCAGGCGGCGGGTGATCTCCATGTCCTCGCGGGAGGGAGTCGGGTCGCCGGTCGGATGGTTGTGGACGAGGATGACGGCTGCCGCCGACTCGCGTACCGCCTGGCTGAAGACTTCGCGCGGATGGACGATGCTCTGGTTCAGAGAGCCTTCGGAAACCTGGACTTCGCGGATGATCCGGTTCTTGCCGTCCAGCAGCAGCGCGAGGAAATACTCCTTGCGCCGGTCACGGAAGGAAAAGTGGTAGTGCTCGAAGACCTGCTGGGGAGTGGTGTACCGCGCGTTGCTCTCCAACCGCCTCCCCCTGAAACGACTCGCCAGTTCAAGGGCCGCCTTGACACACGCCGCCTTGGCCGGCCCGGTCCCCTTGATCCTGCAGATCTCGGCTGCCGACGCCCCCGCCAGGGTGCGCAGATCGCCGAATTCCGTGAGCAGTTCCCGCCCCAGGTCGAGGGCGCTCTTCTTGCTCATCGCATCGCCGGTTCGCACGATGAGCGCCAGCAATTCGGCATCGGTGAGGGCCTCGGCCCCCCGCTTCAGGAGCTTTTCCCTGGGGCGCTCGTCTTCGGGCCATTGTTTGATCCCACCGGGCATGGGGTCTCCTGCAGCTGTGAATTTCCGGAACCTGGCGGCGTTAGCCTTGCCAGAACCCGAAACTTCACAGCCGGTTAGAAAATCCCCTCCCCCTGACGGGAGGGGAACAACTACTGGAACAAAGTGGATAACCAGCTAAACGAAAAGACCTCCGAGGTCAAACCTCGGAGGTCTTTTCACATCAGGAATCCTCATCGTCGTCGAGGGGGATGATCTGGACGCGGGCAATACCCTTGCCGAGAAAACCGAGCTTGGCAGCAGCCGCCCGGGACAGATCGATGAACGGGAATTTCCTGCAGCGGCAGCGGTCATTGATAGTGACGATCACATCCCGGTCGTTGGCAAGGTTCACCACCCGTACCCGCGTCCCGAGCGGAAGATCGGGATGGGCTGCCGTCATTTTCTGCGGATCGTAGCGGGCCCCGGAACGGGTTCTCCTGCCGTTGTAGCGTTTGGCGTAGTAAGAGGCAATCCCCTCCATACCTTGCCGGTCTTTTGCTGCGGGAGCAACGCTTTCCTTGGCGCCTTCTGACTGACTTTCTTCTGCCTGCAGGGGAAGTGTGGGGAACAGGAAAAGCAGCTGGCAGAACAGCAGAATCAGCGCCAACGTGCCCCTCGGGTTCGTACGTGCCATGCGCACCTCCTTGTTGGGCGAAGGAGCCTTATACCATGAAGCGATACTAATGTCAAGGTAAAAGCCGTTCCGCGCAGGCTAACATGCTGATTATACTAGAATTTCATGTGGATTTGACGTCCGGATCAGGCCATAAAAAGGCCTTTTTCGGAGGAAGGGACCAGGCCGGCAGCAGTGGCCCGGTCGAGGAGAGTCGTGACGGCCGCCTCCCCCTC
>DATJLB010000019.1:0-12569 GCA_035490915.1 Geobacteraceae bacterium | reverse complement strand
CCGACAAGATTTTTGGTAGCTACCTGAGTAAAATGTATCATCGGCGGATGAAAATTTACAGACTACCAAAAAAATTTTTTTCCGAGTACAATGGGTAATTGCCGATTGCTGATGGACTGCCATGGACTGTACTCCCTGGCCCCGCACACGAAAGCCCGCCATGACGGCGGGCCTTTTCGTACTTCACGTGGGAGTGCGTTTCAGCAGTCTCCCCCTGCTGGTCATATAAAACGCACACTATGGGCGGATCGTTGACAAGGGTGCCGAAAAGAATTTCGACCCCGAAGGGAGGAGGGGAGGGGCATTGACAACTATTTGTTTGAGCTGGTCACTAAAATATGGTATAAGGTCCCTGTTTTGTGCAGTAAATAAGATTGCTTTAATGTAATCGACAATCTGGTTGTCACTTGGCTCACATGTAAGGGGGGCAGAGCGATGGCGATTCTGGTCCAGTACAGAGACGAAACTTTTGATGCCGTTCCGAACAAAGTCCTTGACGACCTGATTGCTGCCGATAAAATTATCGCCTTCAGGCGCTCGAGCGGCTGGGCTGAAATCGGTAGAGACCCGATACGAGGCCAGGGAATGTCTCGAGAGTATGAAGGCCCGGAACGAAGAATCGCTCCTGCCGTCATCTTCGCGTTCTAGCCGACGCAGAGCTCTCTGGTCCCGGCACGGAACCTTGACATCCGAAACACGCGATTAACGTGGAAGGCCCGCCAAATCGGCGGGCCTTCCCATTTTTGATGTTGCCTGCCCCTGTCGCCAGGGTCGTTCCAGCGGCCTAATTCCGCCGGATTGGGTACTGCCTACGCTTTTCCTCGGGAACTACTTCCTCGATTCCGGCTACCTCCTTGGCAGTTTTTTTCTTCCCCAGGTAGCTACCCTGACTAAAGTATACCATACCACAGGTGCAGGAAAAGTGAGGGGTCGAATTTTTTTCTGACAGGGCTCCTTGCATCCTTTCTTTAGGGACAATTCTTCGATAAGCTTAACAATCATGGGACTTTATCTCGGACGAATCGTTTCCGCCGCTGCACTGGTTTACGGCTGCTACGTCGCGCTCTGTTTTCTCGCCCAGCGCGCCATCATCTACCCCGGCCGCTGGATCAGGGCGCCGGCAACTCCTCCCGGCCGCTCGAACGGCATCGAGCAACTACGGCTGGAAACCCGCTTCGGCCGGACTGAAGCCTGGTTTCTGGCGGGGGAGGGGAGCTTGCCGGGGCGGCGGCCGGTGGTCATCTTCTTTCATGGCAATGGAGAGATCATTGACTTCCTGCCGACGCAGGTGACAGGGTTCCGGCAGATGGGAATGGGGGTCCTGCTGGTTGAGTACCCGGGGTACGGCCGCTCTGAGGGGGAGCCATCCGAGGCGAGTATTGCGGCGACGGCGGTGGCGGCCTACGACGCGGTGGTCCGGCGGGAAAACGTGGACCCGGCGCGGGTGATTGCTTTCGGCAGGTCCCTCGGGAGCGGGCCCGCTTGTAACCTTTCCCGGCAGCGGCACCTTGCTGCCCTCATCCTCCAGTCACCGTTCACCTCGATCCGCCCCTTCGCCTGGCGCTTCATGGTCCCCGGCTTCCTGGTCCGGGACGTGTACGACAACCGGCAGGCGGTGGCGGCCTTTCCCGGGCCGGTGCTGATCCTGCACGGCCGTTTCGATGACGTTGTTCCCTTCGCCCAAGGCGAGGCACTGGCACGGATTGCACGGAATGTGCGTTTTGTCGAACTCGCCTGCGCCCACAACGACTGCCCCCCCGACTGGCAGGAGTTCTGGCGTGTTCTAGCCGGGTTTTTCCTGGACAACGGTGTCCTCGAGGCGCGGAACTCTGTGCCGTGACGCCGCTGCCGCGCTTCACGTTTCTGATCAGATGGCGATAACCACTTTGCCGAAGTGGGCGCCGCTTTCCAGGTAGCGGTAGGCTGCCTGTGCCTCGGCAAAAGGGAAGACCCGGTCGATGACCGGGTGGATGCCGTGCAGCTCGATGGCGCGGTTCATCGCCTCGAACTGTTCGCGCGAGCCGACGTAGATCCCCTGGACCCGCACCCCTTTCATCACCGCCGGGAGGGGGTTGACCTCGCCCGACCCGGCCAGGACTCCGATCAGGCTGATCTGCCCCCCCATGCGGACCGCCTTGAGCGATTTATCCAGGGTCCCGGCCCCGCCGACTTCCACCACCAGATCCACCCCCCGTCTGCCGGTCAATTCCCAGACTCTCTTGTCCCAGTCGGGCACGTCCGTGTAGTTGATGACGGTGTCCGCCCCGAGCGCCGTCAGTTTATTCTCCTTGGCCGCGCTACCGGTGGTGGCGACGACCCGCGCGCCGGAGGCGCGGGCAAACTGAAGTGCGAAGATGGATACCCCTCCCGTCCCGAGGGTCAGAACGATCTGGCCACAGCTCGGGGCGCCGCTTTCCAGGGCGTGCCAGGCGGTTAGAGCCGCGCAGGGGAGGGTGGCTCCCTCTTCGAAGGAGAGGTGGGCCGGCATCCTCACGACCCCCTGTTCGCGGAACAGGACATACTCGGCCAGTACGCCGTCGATTGAACCCCCGAGGGCCGATTTCGGCGCTTCGGCGGTGATCGCTCCCCCGTCCCATTCCTGAAAGAAAGTCCCCATGACCCGGTCGCCCGGTTGCCAGCGACTCCCCTCGCCAGCCTCCACCACCTCGCCGGCGCCGTCGGAAAGGGGGACGAGGGGGAGTGGGAGGTTGCGGGAGTAACTCCCGCGGACAACGAGCAGGTCGCGGTAGTTGAGCGCCGCTGCACGGAGCCGTACCAGCACCTCTCCGGGTCGCGGCCGGGGGACTTCCTTCTCTTTCAGCTGCAGCGCGTCGATGCCAAATTCCTTCTCGATGCAGAAATAGCGCATGGTGCTCCTCCCTGTCGTTTCCCTGCTGGGAAAAGAGTGACAGTTCCCCGGGTGTTGTCAAGCGCTCCGTTTTCTAAAAATAAATTATTGATTAAAAAAGTTTTTTTTGACTTTTTTTGTCGGGATGTTGCACAATCAACTCCGAAACAAAAATCGATGTGCAGTGGTACACGATAATACTCAACCATCCGCGAGGGTGGGGCGGAAAGCCTACTGGGTCTCCCAGAGACAGCCGGGTTGCCGAAATATCATGCGTGATATGTGGCCCCGGCTTTTTTGTCTTCGGCGTGGGGTTTGGAGGGGTAGGGATATGAGGGGGAAGCAGAGCTCTATTCATGTCATCGATCTCACGAAACGCGCAGCAGTCAAAAAAGAACGGGAGGATTCATGAGGATCAAGAGTCTCGGTAGTATCGGTACGGTAGCACTGCTCGTCGTCACGGCCCTTTCATTCGCGTTGTCCGGGTGCGGCAGCAGCGGCGGGGGGGTTTCCTCCCAGGTCGTCAGCGGGGTTGCCTCCGTCGGGGCCACTTTGGCGGGACAGGTGAGCCTGAAGGACGCATCGACGACGCCCCAGGTGAAAACGGCGGTTATCGGCAGCGATGGCACCTACGCCATCGACGTCACAGGCATGAAGGCCCCCTACATCATCCAGGCTAACGGCACTGCCGGGGGAACGAACTACACGCTCCACTCCTACGCCGGCGGTACCGGCACCGCCAACATCAATCCGCTCTCCAACGTGGCGGTGGCGAGTGCCGCAGGGGCAGACGACCCTGCGTCGGTCTATGCGAACCCCGATCCGGCAACGCTCCAGAAGATCGACACCAATCTCCCGACGGTCATCTCCACCCTGATGTCCAAGCTGCAACCCCTTCTCCAGCAATACAATGCGCAAAACGTCAACCCGATCACGACCCAGTATCTCGTCAATCACCAAGGCCTCGACGAGATGTTCGATCACGTGACCATCTCTGTGGCGAACGGGGGCTTCTCGATCACCAATACCCAATCCGGAGCGGTCATCTTTACCTGCACGCTCTCCAACGTCGCCAACGGCACCTTCACCCCCGGCAGCATGCCTCCGCTCCCCACCGCCCCCGCCGCGCCGACCGGGGTGACCGCTACCGGCGGCGCCGGCCAGGTGACGCTCTCCTGGACGGCGATGTCCGGCATGAGCTCGTACAACGTCTACTGGTCGACCACCTCCGGGGTGACGACCGCCACCGGGACAAAGATCGCTAACGTCACCTCTCCCTACGTCCAGACCGGCCTTACCGCTGGCACCACCTACTACTACATCGTCACCGCGGTGAACAGCGGCGGCGAAGGTGCGCCCTCGACCGAGGTGTCGGCGATCACCAATCCCGCGTCCCCTCCTGTGCCGGCGCTCCCTGCCGTCCCGACCGGCGTGATCGCCACCGGCGGCACCAACCAGGTGACCCTTTCCTGGACTGCGGTGCCCGGTGCGACCTCGTACAATATTTACTACGGGACCGCCTCCGGGGTGACGACCACGAACGGGACAAAGATCGCCAACGCCACGAGCCCGGCGGTGCAGACCGGCCTTGCTGCCGGTACCACCTACTATTACATCGTCACCGCGGTGAACAGCGCCGGTGAGAGCGCTCCATCGGTCCAGGTCGCCGCAACCACCCTTACTCCGGCACCCGCGCCGACCGTCCCCGCAGCGCCGACCGGGGTGATGGCCACCGGCGGTGCCAACCAGGTGACTGTCTCCTGGTCTCCGGTCACCGGCGCTACCTCGTACACCGTTTACTGGTCCACCACCTCAGGGGTGACCACCGCCACCGGCACCAAGATCGCCGGGGCGACCTCCCCCTACGTCCAGACCGGCCGTGCCGCCGGCACCACCTACTACTACATCGTCACCGCGGTAAACAGCGTCGGCGAGAGCGCCGCTTCTGCCCAGGCCTCGGCGACCACCAACCCGCCGCCTGTGGTCATCCCGGCGGCACCAACCGGGGTAACGGCGACGGGAGGCACCAACCAGGTGACCCTTTCCTGGACTGCGGTGTCCGGTGCTACCTCGTACAACATTTACTACTCGACCACCTCCGGGGTGACCACCGCCACCGGCACCAAGATTGCCGGGGCGACCTCTCCCTACGTCCAGACCGGTCTTGCCGCCGGCACCGCCTATTACTACATCGTCACGGCTGTAAACAGTGCCGGTGAGAGTGCTGCCTCGGCCCAGGCCTCCGCGACTACTGCCGCTGCTGCCTTCGACGGCGCAGCATACTATGCCGCCAACTGCGCCGGCTGCCATGGGGCGTTGCCGAACTCGAACCAGAAGGGTGCAACCGTCGCGATGATCCAGACCGGCATCGCCAACAACTCCGGCGGCATGGGCAAATTCTCTTCCCTGACGCTTGCCCAACTCCAGGCGATCTCCGCTGCCATGCAATAGGGCGCGCAGCATTGCCGAAATGAAAAGGGCTCCCTCTCCGGGAGCCCTTTTTTGTCTGCTCGTTGCTCGGGGGGATTCACACCCGGCAGATGCCGTGGATGGCGTCGCACGCCTCGCCGAACAGCCGCTCGATCCAGTCCTCACGCCGACTCTCGGCAGCAAGGGGGAGGCCGCACTCCGCGCAGGTCCGGATGTTCCCGAGGTGACGCAGGTAGTGCTGGACCACGGCGACGAAGGTGCCGTGGCTCCAGGTGAGGGGGGAGACGAACACAGGCTTTCCCGTGAACGGGTGGACCTGCTCCGCCAGCACGCCGGACGGCAGGGCATGGTCGGCGACCCAGGAAAGGATCTCGACCGCCGCCGCCAGTTCTTTCTCGGTCGCCGCCTGCAAGATCAGGTGGTCGGCGAGCCAGAGGGTCGCAACGAACCAGGGGTTTCCCGGCAGCTCGGTGCTCACCCGCTGGTACCCGTCATTCTCGTACCGGGCCATTCCGCCGACCGGGGTCCCGACCCAGAGCTTTTCCTTTAGTGTCGCGACGGTGGCGACTATGCGCGGATCATCGGCCCGGTAGAGGCCGAAGGAGAACAGTCCCCAGAGGCTCACGTCGCAGGTCCCGTCCACGAGCGGAGCTTCCTCGCCGTTCGGGGAGAGCATCCGGCAGAAGCGACCGAGCTCCTCCCGCCAGAGGTGGAGGCTCGCCGCGTCCCGGACCTCCGCGGCGACCTTCCGGTAGTGGTCGGCCAGCCCGGTCTCGCCGAATACCGTGCAGAAGAGGGACGCGGCGGTCAGCCCGCCGAACACCGCCCCGACCGTGAAAGAGAGGACACCCCGCCGCTCTTCCCACAGGTCGTAGGAGGGGGCGGGGAGGCCGGTTGTCGGGTCGCGGTAGGCGCACATGAATTCCGCGGCCCTTTTGATCAGCGGCCGGTAGAGCGGTTTTATGAACTCGATGTCCCGGTAGAGGACGAAATGGTGCCAGAGTGCCCAGACGACCAGGGCGGTTTCGTCCTCCTGGATCGGGAGCTGCGCCTTACCCTCGGCAATCCAGGGATGCCAGGAAGATGCGGGGGTGCCGTCAGGGTTGTACTTGTGGAAGAGGTATCCTTCACGTCCGATGATCCGGGCGATGAAGCGGTAGAAACTCTGGGAGACCTCCGGATACCCCGCCAGGTCGAGGGCGTTGGCTACCAGTGCGCCGTCACGGGGCCAGATATAGGAGTAGGTGTCCCGGTTGAACTGGATCACGTCGGAATCGTTGGCCGCCAGAATTCCGCCATCCCCGTCGATCTGGGTCCTGAGGACGAGGAGGCTTCTGCGGTAGAGCTCCGCCACCTTCTCCGGCAGCTCTTCCAGGGCCGGGGTCTCCTTGCGTACCCAGAGGTTCCAGTAGTCGGCGGTGCGCCGGATCATCCGCCCGGGGCGCTTGTGTTTTACAACACCGTCCAGTCGGCGCACTTCCTGCCAGCTCTCCCCCGCCGCCAGCCAGTAGTGGGCGGTGTTCCGTCCCATGCCGGGGACATTCATGGAGAGGGCGATCACCGAGTCTACCGATCCTTGGGCAATGGGGTTACCCGAAAGAACGCCGTCCTCCGCGTCACGGAAGGTCCCCTCCTTGTCCCCCTGCTCCTTCTGCCCGACGGCGAACTGGGCAGGGCCGTCCACCTCCGCGGCGGAGCAATTGGCCAGAAAGTAGCGGGCCCCCTTGTAGAGGACAACCCCGCCGGTCTCCGGGTCGAAGGCGGCCGTGTCACCCACGCTGTTGCCGGAAATGGCGAAGTCCTGGCCGAAAAAGAGGCGGACTTCCCGTTGCTCCGGAAGGAGGTTTTCGATGTCTATCTCCCGCAGGTAGATGTTTTCATGGAAGTCGACTGCATCGCGGCAGGTGAGAATCACCCCCAACTCGCGGTGGTAGAGGTTGACCCGCGTAACCAGGGTGTCGGCCTCGTAGCGGAGCTCCATCTCCCACCCCGCTCCCACCCAGGAAAAGCGGCCGTCTACCCAGACCCCGAAACGGGACTGCCGGCCGCCGAGGTGGTTTTCCTGCCCAACGTGGGGATAGTAGAGGTCGCGGATGGTGTAGTTCTGATCGAAGCACACCAGAAGTGTGCCGTTACCGACCGGGATGTCTCGCGGCATGGGTTCTCCTTTTCCGGACCGATGTCCTGTCACGTTCGAGTATACCGTCTTCGAGGCCCCTGGCAACGCGGTGCGGCTCTTTTCGGAGGAACGGTGTTGCACTGAGGGGGAGGAACTGGTACATCTTTAAATAGCAACGTCAGTTTTTCGATAGCTGGGGAGGGAAAAGGGTGAAGCGGAGCAGGGGACGCAGGAAGGATGGCACCATCGCAACCGGGCTGCGGGCGGTGGCGTTGTTCGAGGCCACCAAGGGTGCGGTGGTCATCATCGCCGGGCTCGGGCTCCTGGCACTCATCCATCGCAACGTGCAGGCGCTGGCGGAAGATGTGGTGCGCCACCTCCACTTCAACCCGGCCAAGCGGTTCCCCCGCGTCTTCCTCGATGCCGCGGCCGCCGCGACCGATGCCCGTCTCTGGACCATGGCGCTGACCGCCATCGGGTACGCCCTGGTCCGGTTCGTCGAGGCAGTCGGGCTGTGGCGGCAACGGGTCTGGGCGGAGTGGTTCGGCATTCTCTCCGGCAGCATCTACCTCCCGGTGGAGCTTTACGAGCTCACCGTTTCCGTAACGCCGGTGAAACTGGTCATCCTGGCAGTCAACCTTTTCGTCGTCGGCTGGCTTTCCTGGGTCCGCTGGCAGGCGAGAGGACGCGGTAAATGAGGTGTGCCTGCCGAGAGGGGGTTCGCCAAGGGGAAAGGAGTAGCGCATGAGATGGACGGTATTCTTTGTGCTGGCGGTAACTATGATAACGGTTACGGCGGCGCAGGCCGCCGAGCCGGCGCGAGCACCGGCGGAAAAACGGCTGGCGACGGCCACCTTCGCGGGGGGTTGCTTCTGGTGCATGCAGCCGCCGTTCGACCACCTGGACGGGGTGATCTCTACCACTGCGGGATACGCCGGAGGCCACACGAAAAACCCAACATACGAGGAGGTGTCGGCGGGGGGGACGGGGCATGCCGAGTCGGTCCGGGTGCTCTACGACCCGAGCAAGGTGAGCTACGAGCGGCTCCTCGACGTTTTCTGGCACAACGTCGATCCCCTTACGGCAAACCGCCAGTTCTGCGACACGGGGACCCAGTACCGGACCGTCATCTTCTACCACGACGAAGCCGAGCGACGCCGTGCCGAAGAGTCGAAGCGGGCGCTGGAGAGGGCGCACGGGTGGCGGATTGTTACCGAAATCGTCCCCGCCGGGGAATTCTACCCTGCCGAGGAGTACCACCAGAGCTACTATAAGAAGAACCCGCTCCGGTACAAGTTCTACCGTTCGGGGTGCGGCCGGGACAAGCGGCTTCGGGAGGTGTGGGAGGGCAAATAGGCGGCTACTTCGTGATGCCGCCCCGGTCCTTCAGGAAGTTGCGGAAGGTGCGGTCGTAGGTCCGCTCCCCCTCCGGGGTGAAGAAGCAGCCGGGGATCTCCCCCTTCTTCTGGTGGTAGGCGACGCACTTGCAGCAGTTCCCCCGCTTGTCGCAGGCGGTGAAGGTGCAGGTGCAGTGTTTCAGGCTTTCGGTGGAGATGCAGTCCATGTTTTCCTCACGGTGTCGTAATAATTTGAGTAGTGATAATCATCTGATCAGAGCATCAGGATCTTTTCGCGGAAGATCAGGATTTCGAACGCGAGGACGGTCTTCGCCAGGAGCCGGTGCAGCTCGATGAAGCGGTCCCCGAGGGCGCTTTCGCCCCCCTCAAGGTAGAGGATGGTGACGACCCGCCCGGCAATGATGAGGGGGAGGAAGAGCGCCGCGTTCGGTTTTCCCCCTCCCAGGCCGGCGAGCATCAGGGCGTTGTGGGAGGTGTCGGGGATCGCGCCGAGGTAGTACCCCCCCCCTTCGGCTACGGTCTTGAGGACCGACGGCCCGGCGAGCGGGATCACCACTTTTCCCAACTCCGCAAACTCCACCCCCCTGTTCATCCCCCGCCAACCATAGGCCGCGTCGCCCCGGATCACGAAGAGGGCGACCCGCTCGAATTCCTGCCCCAGGTACTCGACGAGGATGCGGGCGATTTCTTCACGGTCCTCCGCCCGGGCCAGGCTGTGGGAGACGTTGTCGATAGCGTAGTGGCCGATCCGCTTGACCCACTCCTCCCCGTCGTCGACGGGCTCGATCTCCTCCAGCACTTCCTCTGTTTCAGGGAGAAGGTCCAGGATGACTTCCGGCTCCGGCAGCGTTTCTTCCCGTGCCGGCGCGGGTGCCGCGACGGGTGCCGGCTGCACGGGTCGGGCCGCGAGCTTTTCCGCCTCGATCCGGTCGATGATCCGCTGGTAGCGATGATCCACCTCCATGCCGTAGTACTTGCCGAGGGCCTGGATGAGCCGCACCTCCGGAGCGATCACCGGCTTGACGATGAAGCCGGTGATGAAGGAGATCTCGTCGATCGCCTTCAGGTCGGCGGGATCGGCCATCACCAGGTAGAGCCGCTTCTTGTCGCGATGGAGCGGGATCGCCCGGTAGGTGAGGGCGAGGTCGGGGGTGATCAGCCGGATGGTCTCCTGAGGGATTGCCAGGAGGCGTTCGGCGGCGATGAAGGGGACCGCCAGCTTGCTGCTGAGAAACCGGGCGAGGTCGTCCTCCCGGACATAGCCCAACTCGATCAGGCTCGTGCCGATCTTGCCACCGTACAGGACGCGGTTTTTCAGGGCTTCGTCGAACTGCTCCTTCGAGATCAGGCCGGCATTCTGCAGCATGTCCAAAAGGGTGATAGTCATGGCTTCCTCCCGAATGGTGTGTAAGCTCCCTGCACCAGTCGCGGACCTTTCGAGGCGTGATCCATTATCTATACTCTCCGGCCGTATCTGTCAACCGCTAATCAGCGGGGCTAAGGGGGGCGGCGACACCATCTTCCCGGTTGACCTCCGCCCGGACGGTCTGTATAGTAGAGAGTCGGGTAGTCTTTACAACACCCAGGAGGCTTCAATGCCCGACAGAACCGCCGTGCTCCTCCTCCAGATGGGGGGGCCCGACTCCCTCGACGCGGTCGAGCCGTTTCTCCGCAATCTCTTCTCTGACCGGGACATCATCCGGATCGGCCCCGCCTTCCTCCAGCCCCTGATCGCCCGCATCATCGCCCGGCGGCGTGCCCCGAAGGTGGAAGGGTATTATCGGAAGATCGGCGGGAAGTCCCCGCTTCGGGAGCTGACCGAAGCGCAGGCGGCTGCGCTGGAGGAACGGCTCGGAGCGGGGTTCCGCTGCTTCGTGGCGATGCGCTACTGGCACCCCACCACGGTCGAGGCGTTGGCGGCGATCAAGAAGGAGGGGATCTCCCGGATCGTCGCCCTCTCCCTGTATCCCCACTATTCCCGGGCCACCACCGGCTCCAGCGTCAACGAGCTGAAGCGGGTCCTGGCGGAGGCGGGGACGCAGTTCGAGGTCTCCTACGTCGACCGGTTTTACGATCACCCCCTCTATATTCGCGCCCTGGCGGAACGGATCGGGGAGGGGATCGCCACCTTTGCCGAACGGGACACGGTGGAGCTGGTCTTTTCCGCCCATTCCCTCCCCCGGTCGTTCATCGACCAGGGAGACCCCTACCTCTCCCACATCGAGGAGACGGTGCGGCTCGTCATGGAGCGGCTCGGCGAGGTCGATTACCACCTGGCGTTCCAGTCGCGTGCCGGCCCGGTAAAATGGCTGGAACCCTCCACCGAGGAGATGATCCGCCACCTGGCGGCCCACGGCTGCAGGAACATGCTGATGGTCCCCCTCTCGTTCGTCTCGGACCACATCGAGACCCTCTACGAGATCGACGTCCAGTACGGAGAGGAGGCACGGGCGCTCGGCATCGGGACCTTCCGGCGCTCGCCGTCGCTGAACGACGCCCCCCTCTTCATCGACTGCCTGGCGGACCTGGTGCTGAAGGCCGTGAACGGTGATCGGTGAATGGTGAATCGGACCTGCACAATCTGTGGCATCGAATTTGACGGGGATGCCGCTAAGTCGGAGTTCGCCGAGGCGGGTGAATGGCTGGCGGAGGAGGTCTGGCGGGATGCCGGCGAGCTCTGCCTGCGATGTTTGGAGAACAGGGGGAGGCTTGCGATGATGTACCTCCACGAGCATAACACATAGCGCCGCCCGACTCTTCTGCGGCCACAACAAAACAGGCGGAGTTTTATGGAACACGCAACCATCGACAACATCACCCTTTCCCTGGCGGGGCCGGTGGAGCTGCCGCTCAGGTGGGTCGGCCAGGAGGAGCTCCTGAGGCAGCTCCTGGCGGCCTGGATGGTGATCGACGACAAGGACATCCCCTTCAACCCGCGCCTGATCGGCAAGCCGGGGGTGGGGAAGACGACCCTCGCCTACGCCGCGGCGCGACGGCTCTCGCGCCCGGTCTACCTCTTCCAGGCGACCATGGACACCCGCCCCGAGGACCTGATCGTCACCCCGGTGATCGGCCCGGACGGGAAGATCCAGTACGCCGCCTCCTCGCTCGTCTCGGCGATGCTGAAGGGTGGCGTGCTGATCCTCGACGAGGGGAACCGGATGAGCGAGAAGGCGTGGGCGTCGCTCGCGCCGCTTCTGGACGACCGGCGCTACGTGGAGTCGATCATCACGGGGCTCCGCATCCCGGCCCACAAAGATTTCCGGATCGTGGTCACCATGAACGAGGACGCCTCCACCTTCGAGGTGCCGGAGTACATCCACTCCCGCCTCCAGCCCCAGATCTACATCGACTTCCCGGAGGCGGAGGAGGAACTCCTGATCCTGAAGGAGAACCTCCCCTTCGCCGGGAGCCGGATCCTGCGCTACGTGGTGGAGTTCCTCCAGCGCGCCCACGCCGCCGACGAGCTCTACTCGGTGCGGGACGGGATCAACATAGCCCGCTACGCCCTGAAGATGATGCAGGCCACCGAGCAGGACGCGCTGGAGCTTGTGCCGCTCGCGGTGGAGCGGATCCTCGGGGACGAGGCGCTGCGGTATCTCAAATAGCGCGGAAGGCGTAAGAGCGCAAGCGCGGAAGGGAAACCCTTCCGATCTTCCGCACTTCCGTGCTTTCGATCTGGATTCATCCATGCCCCACCGACTTCACCTCGAACAGTTCGGTAATATCCACGCCCTCCCGATCCTCCACTACCGGATGGAGTTCGCCCACTTGGTGCGGGAGGCGGTCAGGGCGGTCGAGCCCGACTGCATAG
>DATJLB010000018.1:0-10744 GCA_035490915.1 Geobacteraceae bacterium | reverse complement strand
CCCTGGGACATGTAACCGTCCTCGACCGCGTCGCTCACGTCGTACGCCTTCTTGTCCGACTTGAGCCCCTTCAGGACCTTCTCAGGGTAGGCCGGGATGGCCCTGACGCGCACGCCGCAGGCGTTGTCGATTGCGTTCAGGATGGCGACGTGGGGCGAGGTGAGCGGCCCCTCGCCGACGCCGGCCGCGCCGAACGGACCGTCGGCACGCGGGGTCTCCAGGTAGATCAGCTCCATGTCGTCGGTGATGTCCTTGCAGAACGGGAAGCCGGAGCCGACCAGGTTCGTGTGCTTGTCGAGCTTCTCGAAGTCCTCGGTGAGCGCAAGGCCGATCCCCTGGGCGAGGCCGCCGTACACCTGGCCGTCAACAACGAGACGGTTGGTGATGGTGCCGTAGTCTCCGACGGTGGTCATCTTCAGCACCGTGGTCTTGCCGGTGGTCGTGTCCACCTCCACCTCGGACATGAAGAGGCAGTACATGTAGATGCAGAACGGCTTCCCCTGCTGGTTTTCGTCCATGTGGGTGCAGGGGGTGGTCCAGCTCCCCTCGTACTTGGTCGGTTTCCCGGCCTTCACCATCTCGTCGTAGGTCATGTAGCCGTCAGCCTTCTTCATGGCGGCAAGGAGCGTCTCGCAGGCGACCCTGATGGCGTTGCCGGTCACCACGTTCTGGCGGCTCCCGCCGGAGGGGCCGGAGTTCGGGTGGAGGCTCGTGTCGTTCAGAGAGAGCTTGATCTGGGACGGCTTCAGGTTCAGGGGACGGAGCGTCTGGTGGGCGAACGCCACCGTTCCCATGTCCGCGCCCTGGCCGTGGTCTTCCCAGGAGTTGCCGACGAGCACGTCGCCGTTCGGAAGCAGCTCCACCCAGGCGCCGGAGGTGTCCGGGCCGTCCAGACCGCAGCCGTAAATCCCGAGCGATACGCCGACACCGCGCTTCTTCGTGTCGGTCGACTCGGCCTTCGCCTTATCCAGGGCCGCCCGGTACTTGGGACGGAGGATGTCGAACATCTCCGGGAAGGGATAGACCTCCGGCTCCTGGCTGGTCGGGGTGGTGGCGCCGGGGCGGTAGCAGTTGATGTAGCGGAGCTCCAGCGGGTCCATCCCCATTTTCTTGGCGAGCTCGTCCACCAGCGACTCGGAGGCGAGGAAGCTCTGGGGTGAGCCGTAGGCGCGGAAGGCGGAGCCCCAGCCATGGTTGGTGCAGACGGTGCGGCCCACGCCGCGGACGTTCTTGATGTCGTAGCCCGAACCGATGAACTGGGCACCGCGGACCGTGAGGAGGTCGCCGAACTCGGAGTACGGTCCGTGATCGACCGACCAGTCGCTCTCCAGGGCGAGGAACTTGCCTTTCTCGTCTGCGGCGAGCTTCACCTTGAGCCAGAACGGCGAGCGCTTGCCGGTGTAGGTCTGCTGCTGGTACCAGTCGTAGCCGAGGAAGCAGGGGCGGCCGGTGGCCATGGTGGCGGCGGCGACCAGCGCCTCCAGGGTCGGGCTGAACTTGTAGCCGAAGGTGGCGCCGGTCGGGTTCTGGACGATGACCAGCTTGTCCGGCTCAAGGCCGAGGCCCGGGGCGATCATGTAGAGGTGGAGGTGGATGCCGATGGATTTGGAGTGGACCACCACCCGGCCTTGGTCGTCGGTATAGGCGAAGCCGACGTCCGGCTCGATCGGCATGTGGGGCTGGCGCTGGAGGTAGTACTCACCCTCCACCACGTGGGCCGCGCTCTTCATGATCGGCGCGGTCTCCTCCCCCTTCTTCAGGTTGAGTTCGTAGTAGATGTTCGGGGTGCCGGGGTGGATCTCGATGGCGTCCTCCGCCATGGCGGCCGGGGCGTTCATGTAAGCGGGGAGGATCTCCAGGTCCACCTTCACCTTGGCGGCGGCGGCCTTGGCGTTCTCCTTGGTATCGGCGCAGACGATCGCCACCACGTCGCCGTACTGGAAGATCTTGGTGTCGTTGAGAATCGGACGATCCCAGCCGTCACCCTTGTTGGTCGGGAAGGTGATGAGGCCGGTGATCCGGTTTTTCCCTTTGACGTCCTTGTGGGTGACGACCTTGAAGACGCCCGGCATCTTTTCCGCCTCGGAGGTATCGATCCCCTTGATGATGGCGTGGGAGACCTCGGGCTGCACCAGGGCGCACTGGAGCGTCCCTTCCGGGAGCTGGGTCCCCATGTCCTCGCCGAAGTCCCAGGTGCCGGTCACCTTGGCGACCGAGGTCGGGCGCGGATAGCAGGTGCCGTACACCTTGCCGTCGGCCGGGAGCTTGAACTCGATGGCTGAGGCGGGCATCTCGCCCCGGAGCACCTTGGCGGCATCCATGACCGCGTCGACGATCATCTTGTAGCCCGTGCAGCGGCAGGCGTTTTTGTTCTTCTGGAACCAGTCCCGCACCTCCTCGCGGGTCGGCCGCGGGTTCACGTCCAGGAGCGCCTTGGCGGAGACGATGAAGCCCGGTGTACAGAAGCCGCACTGCAGCGCGCCGTGGAACATGAACGCCTGCTGCAGGGGGTGGAGGTTGAGGGGGGTGCCGATCCCTTCGATGGTGGTGACCTGGGCCCGGTCCTCGACCCGCTTCATCTTCACCACGCAGGAACGGACGAGCTTCCCGTCCACGATCACGTTGCAGGCGCCGCACATCCCGGTGCCGCAGCCGACCTTGGTCCCGGTCAGATGGAGCTGCTTGCGCAGCACATCGGACAGGAGCGCTTCCTGGTCAACGATCAGCGTTCTTTCGATGCCGTTGACGACCATAACCTTCTTGATCATTGTTGTTTCCTCCTTTTTAATGTAACGGGGCGAGCCCGGTTAATCTGTGACAACCAGCCCCCCCTCCTTCCTCCCCCCTCCGGGGGGAGAACTCCTTGCCCTCCCCCAGCGCACCCGATGGGCATAAAGGGGAGGGGTGGGAGGGGGAATTACTTCCCGAACCCGCAGTTCGGGTAGCGGCACTCGGTGCAGCTGAGGCAGAACCCGCCGTGCCCCATCCCCGCGATATCCGCCCGGGTCACCGTCTCTCCCGCCAGGATGCGGGGCACTATCAGGTCGAAGACCGTGGCCTTGTGGTACATGGCACACCCCGGAAGCCCGATGACCGGCACCTTACCGATGTACGCCAGCATGAACATGGCGCCGGGAAAGGTGGGGGAGCCGTAGGTGACCACCTGACCGCCGGCGGCGCGGATGCTGGCGGGAGTCCGGTCGTCCGGGTCCACCGACATCCCGCCGGTGGTGACGACCATCTCGGCCCCCTCGTCGATCAGGTCGTGGATCGCCTTGACCGTCATCGGGACGTTGTCCGACACGAGGACCTGCCGCATCACCTCGCATCCGAGCTGCGCGAACTTTTCCCTCACCACGGGACCGAACTTGTCCTCGATCCGGCCGTGGTACACCTCGTTCCCGGTGGTCACGAGACCTACCTTCAGTGCCCTGAACGGCCGGATCTCGATGACCGGGAAGCACTCCCGGCAGATCGCCTCCACCTGGCAGACCTTCTCCTCCTCTGTAAAGAGCGGAATGATGCGGGTCCCGGCCACCTGCTTCCGGGAGGTGACCTGCTGGTCGGTGTGGAGCGTCGCCAGGACCACCTCGTCGATGGCGTTGATCCGGTTCAGGGCCGCCACGTTCACCTTGAGGAGCCCTTTCCTGACCGCCGTCATGGTCACCTTCCCCTCCACAGGCTCCGCCATCTGGATGCCGTTGCCGATCGCCGCCCTGGCGATCCGGAGCGCCGCCTCGTTCTCGTGGACGAACCCCTCCTCCAGGTCGAGGACGTAGATGTTGTCCTTCCCCAGGTTGAGGAGCTTCGGCACGTCATCCTCAGCGATCACGTGCCCCTTCTTGAATGCCCGCCCGTGAAACTCCCCCGGGACGATGCGGGTGATGTCGTGGAAGAGGACCCTTCCCACGGCCTCCTGGACCGGTATCTCTTTCATCATCATGACAGCTCCTTTGCGTCAGAACGTGGTATCGGCACGACAACGGGACGAAAAAACCCGCACCAATACCGTGTTTTCCGGTATCAATGCGGGTTTCGCTGGGTCTGCCGCAGGCAGAGGGCGAAGTGGGCGCCTGATTATTTTCTACGTGTATTAAATTAGTGGCTATGACTGCACGCGTGCCCCTCGCCGGCGGAGCATCTCCCCTCCAGGTGGCTCTGCTGCACGGTTACCTCCTGGAGGCCGTTCTCTTCGAACAGCGCCACATTCTCGGCGGCGGACGGGGAATGGGCCTGGTAGACCCTGAAGCCGCACATGTTCATCACACGCACCGATTCGTCGCCGATCCCCCCCACGACGATCCCGTCCAGATGCTGCCCCTTGAGGGCGCTGAAAGGGTTGCAACCGCCGAGCGGGTTCGCCGGGTCGCAGTTGGCGATGGCGGTGCTCTGCCGGGTGCGGGTGTCGACGATCACGAAGAGCGGCGCCGAAGCGAAATGGCCGTAGATGGCGGTTTCCATCCCTTCGTCCGTTATGGCGGGGAAGCATAGTTTCACAGGTGCACTCCTTCTTGTTACCTGCCGTACAGGTTCTTGAGGGTATAGGTCCCACACTGCAGGCATTGGGACTTGTACTGCCCCAGGTGGCGGTAGCAGAACCATGAGCCGCACTCGGTGCAGCTCTTTACCCGGTAGTCGTCCGAATCAGCCATCTCGCCGCAAATGGCGCACGTTACCTCAGCCATTGTCTCTCCAAGTCTCACAGAATTCTATTTATAGGTCTCGGTCTTCTCCAGGTAGCTGACGCCACCTTCTTTGAAGGTGACCACGACCCTGCCGTTGAACTTTGCGGGGATGATCCCCAACGCCAGAAGCGTTTCGGACACCGTCTTCTTCCAGGTGTCCTGTCCCGCATGACGGTCCGGCCGGTTCCGGTTCAGGGAACTTTCCGCAGAAAGGCGCATCATCATCCTCCTTCAACCCCGCATCTCAATTCCTCCATCCCTGTTAGCACGGAGCATGCCGTATACAAAACTGCGTTTCTTCATGACGATTACACTATGTGTACGAGAGTGTCGACAAACGGCCGAGCGCCGCATTTTGTGAGGGTTAGGAATTTGTCGGGAAGATAAAGAGGGAGACCGCCGCGTGGAAATTGTCAGGGAGGGAATCGGATACTGACGCTTCAAAATAGTGTGCGATGTGACAGAAATGAGCGATCCCCATGGACGATCGCTCATTTCTGCAACACTATTACTTTACTCTAATCATAAATTTGTACCTGATTTTCGTATACATGTTAAAGATTGATTCAGCCCGAACAAGCTGATATATTTTTTTAAAACACTTTTTGGAGTTTCGCATTGTACAAGTTCCCTCTCGTCAGTATGGTGAAGATCAAACAGGCGCGGGACTATTTTTTTTCCCATGGCACGGTCCCGGCCGGCTTGGTCCCGGAGGCCATCGTCCGCTCCTGGCAGCGGTCGATGACCAGCGGTGTGCCTGCCGATGACGACACCAGGGGGATTGGAACCCTGTCGGGCGCGGAACTGGCCTCCCTCAAGGAGAAGAACCGGGACCTGCTCGCCCACTCCCTGCCGGTCATGGAGAACCTGTACGAGCAGATCATCCACTCATCGAGCAAGGTGCTCCTCGCTGATGCGGCGGGCGTCGTACTCCACGCGATCGGCGACCCCGACTTTCTCGGCAGGGCGCGCAAGGTCTCCCTTCAGCCCGGCGGGGTATGGGCGGAAGACGTACGCGGGACCAACGCCATCGGGACCGCCCTCCTGGAACAGGCACCCATGGTGGTGCACAGCGCCGAGCACTTCATTACCGCCAACCATTTCCTCACCTGTTCGGCCTCGCCGCTCTTCGATCCCTACGGCAGAATCATGGGAGTCCTGGACGTCTCCGGGGACGGCCGCGGACACCAGCGGCACACCATGGCCCTGGTGCAGATTTCAGCGCAGCAGATCGAAAACCAGATGTTCTCCACCGGCTTCGAGCAGGACGTGGTGCTCAATTTCCACGTCCGCCCCGAGTTCGTCGGCACCCTGTACGAGGGGATCGCTGTCTTCTCCCCGGACGGCCGGCTCAAAGCTGCCAACAGGAGCGCACTCCTGCACCTCGGCGTTGACCGGTACGAGGCGGAGTCCCACACATTCTCCTCCCTGTTCAACACCCCCCTCGCCGCGCTGTTCGAGCAGACCGGGCACTTTCCCCAGCCGGTCCGGCAGCTCCGCACCTTCACCGGCGTGACCGTCTTCTGCCGCGCAAGAACCATGGTAACCCGCCCCCCCAAGGGGACCATCGTCATCGAACAGTCCTCCGTTTCTTCCCCGGCGCGGGGCGCTGCCGGCACCCTCCCCCCTGTCCTTGAAGAGCTCGAATTGGGCGATCCGGGAATGCAGAAGATCATCGCCAAGGCGAGGAGGGTCCTGGAACACGACATCTCGGTCCTCATCGAGGGGGAGTCCGGCACCGGCAAGGAACTGTTCGCCCAGGCCATGCACCGGAGCGGCCCGCGCCGTGACGGCCCGTTCGTGGCGCTCAACTGCGCGGCCCTCCCCGAGGGGCTGATCGAATCCGAACTGTTCGGATACCAGGAGGGGGCCTTCACCGGGGCCAAACGGAAGGGGTATGCGGGAAAGATCCGGCAGGCGGACGGCGGGACCCTGTTCCTGGACGAGATCGGCGACATGCCGCTGCAGCTCCAGGCGAGGCTCTTGCGGGTGCTGCAGGAGCGGACGGTTTCCCCCCTGGGAGGGACCGAGGCGCACCGGGTGGACTTCGCCCTGGTCTGCGCCACCAACCGGAAGATCCGCGAGGAGGTGGCTGCCGGGCGATTCAGGGAAGACCTCTACTATCGGCTGAACGGGATCCTCATCACCCTGCCGCGGCTCAGGGACCGGTTGGACCGCCTCCACCTGGCCCGCAAGATCATCGACGCCCTGGCAGCATCCCGGGGACCGGTAGATCTCAGCCACGACGTGGCCGAGATCTTCGAGCACCATCCCTGGCCGGGCAATGTCAGGCAGATGCACAACGTTCTCCGGACCGCGGTGGCGCTCCTCGGGGCAGACAGCGAGATCACCGAGGAACACCTCTCCGAGGATTTCCTGGAGCAGTACCAGCACGCCCGCTTGAAGGCCGAAGCTGAAGCGGCCGGGGATGCCTTGGCAGCCGCCGATCCGACCGACCTCGACCGCCTGGAAAAGCTCGCCATCCGGAACGCGGTGGCAGCATGCGGCGGAAACATCACCGCTGCTGCGCGACGACTCGGCATCAGCAGAAACACCCTGTACCGGAAACTGCAGGACTGATCTCGCGCCGTTAAAGCCGGATCGTGCCTTCCCTCACGCCGCCTTCCGTCCCCAGCTGCGGTGGAGCCGGACCAGTTCCCTTTCGCTCAGGGGGCGCTTCACCCGCTGGGCGATGGCGCGGACCTGCTCCAGGAGCTGCACCGCCTCCTTCCTGCTGACGTGGATCCCCATCCCGCGGTAGCGCTCCACCAGGCCGCTCGTGCCGGAATGCTTGCCGAGCACGAAATGCCGCGTCAGCCCCACCTCGGCCGGATCGAACCCTTCGTAGTTGTGCGGGTCCTTGAGCACGCCGTCGGCATGGAGTCCCGACTCGTGGGAAAAGACCCGCTCCCCCACCACCGGCTTCCATGGCGGGACCGGGTGCTGGGACGCCTTGGCGACGAAGCGGGACACCTCCTGGAAGCGGTGGGTGTCGATCCCCGGGTCGATGCCGCAGGTGAGCTTGAGCCCCATCACCACCTCCTCCAGGGGGGCGTTGCCCGCCCGCTCTCCGAGGCCGTTCACCGTGGTGTTGACGAAGCGCGCCCCCGCCTTCACCCCGGCTATGGCGTTGGCGGTCGCCATCCCGAGATCGTTGTGGGTGTGGACCTCAATGTCGAGCTCCGGCACGGCGCGGCGCAGTTCCCGCACCTTCTCAAAGGTGGTGAACGGGTCTAGTATCCCGAGGGTGTCGCAGAAGCGGAACCGGTCACCTCCCAGCTCCCGGACGATCTCCATCAGCTCGACGAGGAAATGGATGTCGGCGCGGCTCGCGTCCTCACCCCCGACCGAGACGTACATTCCGTGCTCCTTGGCAAAACCGAGCGCGGTCTTGAGCTGCTCCTTCACCCACACCCGGCTCTTCCGGAGCTTGTGGGCGATCATCTGGTCGGAGACGGAGAGGGAGATGTCCACGGCCGTCACGCCGCAGTCGATGCTCGCCCGGATGTCGGGTATGACCGCCCGGTTCCAGGTAATCAACCGGGCGGAGAGACCGAGCTCCACCAGGGCCCGGATCGAATCCCGCTCCTCCTCCCCCATGGCGGGGATGCCGCACTCCAGCTCCTGCACCCCCATTCCGTCCAGCATCCTCGCGATGGCGATCTTCTCGCGCCTGCTGAACACGACCCCCGCGGTCTGTTCGCCGTCCCGCAGCGTTGTGTCGTCGATGATGATGTCGTGTACCGGGTGTTCCATGGCGTCGCCTCCGTAAACAAAAAGCCCCGAAAACAGTGGAACTGTTCAAAGTTCGAGGTTCAAGGTTCAAGGTTTAGAAACATTGAACTTAGAACGTTGAACATTGAACTTTCTGTCTGTTTCGGGGCCTCGTTGCCGCCTGTTCGCTCTACCAACTGCTCAAGCAATAGGCATGCCGGAGGAAAAAGCCTGAAAAATCGAGGACTGTTCGAAAAAGGAGGAATTTGTGCCCGATATTTAGGCAGGAATGACCGAAAACCGGCGTCATATCCCCCGCAGCAGCCACCACCACGCGGGGAGGGTGAGAAAGGAGAGGGGGATGCCGATGCCGAGCATCAGGGTGACGAGGGGAGGATTGAGGTCGTGGTCGACGGCGATGATGCCGGCGGTGATCATCGGGGCCATGGCCGCCTCGAACAGGGTCACCTGCATCACCTGTCCGCTCCCCCCGAGGAGGACGACGTAGAGGAGCGCTATGAGTGCGGGACCAAGGATGAGTTTATAGAGAAGGCCGACAGAAAGCTGCTTCAGCTCCCCCTTGATATGGCTCAGTTGCAGCTGGAAGCCGACCGAGGCGAGCGCCAGCGGGGTGAGGGTGTCCCCCAGCTTCTGCAGCACCGTGACAAGGCAGGCGGGGAACGGCACGGGAATCAGGAGGAAGGCGAGGACGAGCGCCTGGAACGGCGGGAACATCAGGACCTTGCGCGCCATCTGCCGGGGGGATATTTCCCCCGCGGAGTAGAGGGTCGCCGTTAAGATCCCGAGGGTGGAGAGGACCAGGAAGGAGCCGAGCTGGTCGGCGATCAGGCCGACGCCGAGGAGCTCCTTGCCGTAGTAGGCCTCGATCATCGGGAGGCCGACGAAGGAGGTGTTCCCGAGCCCCCCCACCAGGATGAGGGCGCCGACGGTGGCACGGGAAAGGGAAAGGAACCGTCCCAGGATACGGAAAAAGAGGACCGCAGCGCCGAACAGAAGCCAGGGCATGGCGGCGCTGTAGAGGAGCGCAGGGTCGAGCCGAAGGCGATGGATGTGGAGAAGCGCCAGGGCGGGAAGGGAAACGTGGATGACGAAACCGTTCAGGGCGGCCGGGGTCGCGGCCGGAAAGCGGCCGGTCCGCCTGAGGAGCGCTCCGGCGAGGAAACAGGCGATGAGAAGGATTATGTTGGCCATGCCCGGCACATTACAACGTTTCGGGCGAAGGTGCAACTACCAGATGCGTGGCCACGCCCCTCGCTCAAGGCGCCCCTTCGAGCACCCTCAGGATATCCCCGTGCCGGTCGATCCGCGCCAGCGCGGGGAGATCGGCCTTGTAGGCGACAAACGGCACGCGGGCGGCGGCCGCCGCCTGGCGGTCCACATCGGAATCCCCCACGAAAAGCGCTTCGTCAGGCCCGATCCGATAGTGCTCCAGGACCTTCAGGAGCGGCTCCGGGTGGGGCTTGGGATTGGCCACCCGGGAGGCGGTCATGACGCAGCCGAAGTAGCCCGCCAGGCCGAACGACTCCAGCACCATGTCCATGGAGGTAGAGCGGTTGGTGCAGACGGCGAGCTCCACCCTGAGCCTGAGGGTTTCCAGGGTGTCGATGAACCCCTCCTCCAGCCGCATGTACGGCACGAGGTCCCGGTAGTCGATCCGTCCGGCGCAGCCGACCGCTTCATGAAACTCCACCGGGTCGGGGAAGAACCAGGCGAGGACGTCCCGGTTGGCGTAGGTGTGGAGGACCCGCATCTGCTCCCGGTCCTGCCGGTCGAGCGGGGGCCGGCCGAGCATTGCCATGATCCGGTCGTAGAAGGCGAGGTTCGCCTCGAAGGAGTCGAACATCACCCCGTCGCAATCGTAGATGACAGCCTTGTATTTCGTGTCCACATATGCTCCATAAGCAAGGGCGCGGAAGTGCCGCGCCCTCACAGTTCAGCTTTTCACAGACTTCAGGTAGTCCTCCCACTCCATCGGGAGGAGGTACTTTTTCCGGTTGTTGCACTCCTTGCAGGCAGGGACCACGTTGCCGCGGGTGCTTTTCCCCCCGCGGGTGACCGGGACGATGTGGTCCAGGGTGAGCTCGGCGGCGGGAAAGACCCCACCGCACCAGTGGCAGACCCCCTTGGCGATCCGGTTCTGCCACCACCGCGACCGGCGCAACTCCCGGGCCTTTTCCTTCTCCCGCTTGATCTCCTGCTCGGAGACTTCGATGATGAAATGGGTCATAAAATCCGTGAGAGGTGACACGTAAGACGTAAGACGTATTTTACGTCTGACATCTCAGGTCTCACGTCTTACCTTTTAAATTCCTCGATAGCCCGCC
>DATJLB010000017.1:0-5513 GCA_035490915.1 Geobacteraceae bacterium | reverse complement strand
ATCACCGTCAACGTCTATTTCCCCGAGAAGGATGTGAAGCAGGCCTACAAATCCCTCGACGAGATGCTCCTGAAGCAGGGGGGCGAGGCCAAACCCGCCGAAGGAGAGCCGGCAGCACCCGAAGAGCAGAAGAAAGAGGAGGTCAAGCCCCAGAGCATGCTGCAGGGGATGCACCTGAGGCTGTCGCTCGTTGCCGTCGCCGACGCCGCCGAGAACCTGGCGGACGACCTCGCGGTGGAGATGGCGAGCATGCCGGAGGTCGTCACCGCCTACAAGGAGATCCGGAAATTGCTGCCACCGATAAACGCCCTGCGCGAGAGCGGTGCCGTCGGCGAGGACCGGCAGGGACTCCTGAAGGTGTTGGACAAGGGCAAGCTGGCCGGCCAGGACGCGCAGGTGAAGGCGATGAACGACAACCGGAAGGTCGTGATCACCGGCATGGCCAAGGCGATGGAGAAGATCAGCAAGCGCCGGGACCCGAAGATCAAGACCGACTTCAACCAGTTCATGCGGAGCGCGGCAGGGACCTTTGCCGATACGAGGCGCGACGCGGCGAAGCCGGGGTGGTGGATCCAGCAGAACGACGGGAAGTGGGTGCAGAAGTAAATACGTGCGACGTGCTGCGTTCAGCATGCAATTAAGTAGGTTTACAGCGCGAGGGCGGGGTGGCATCCCCGCCCTCTTTGCGTTCAGAGAATGACCGCGTGCAGGTCCCGCTGCCGATAGCGCCAGGCGAAAGCGACGGCCCGGAAGTACCAGTCGATCAGAAAGACCCCCCAGACGAAGGGGAGCGCGAGGTGGAGCCAGGCGACGGCGACCCAGGAGAGGAAGACCCTGATCCCCCACATGGCGAAGAGGGTGACGAGGAAGACGAAGTGGGTGTCGCCGGTCCCCCTGAGGCTCCCGGCGTAGACGAAGGAGAGGGCGAGGGGGACCTGGGCGAAGGCGACCAGCCTGAGGAAAACGCACCCCTTGGCGATCACCTCCGGGTCGTGGGTGAAGAGCCCGATCAGGAGCTGGGGCGCGAAGAGGAAGAGGAGCGCCATGGAGGCCATGACGATGACGGCGAGCCGGAGCGCTTCCTGGTGGCTTATCCGGGCGCGCCGGATCTTCCGTGCCCCGAGTGCCTGCCCCATCAGGGTGGCGGCGGCGATCCCCATCCCCGCCCCCGGCATGAACGACAACGATTCGATGGAGAGGCCGATCTGGTGGGCCGCATAGGCGGCGGTGCCGAAGCCGATGATGTACTTCGAGTAGAAGAGCTGCCCCGACTGCTGAGCCACCCGCTCCAGGGCGACCGGGTAGCCGACCCCCCAGATACGCCGGAAGAGCGGGGGGCTCGGCCTGCCGATTCGGATGTATTTCTGCCGCACGGCCTGGACGAGGAGGTAGAGGCAGCCGATGCATTCCGAGGCGTTGATGGCGTAAGCCGCGCCGGTCACCCCGAGGTGGGGCAGGCCGAGTTTTCCGTAGATGAGCGGGTAGGCAAGGGCCACGTGGAGGATGTTCACCAGAATGACCCCCTCCATCGGGGTCCTGGTGTTGCCTGCTCCGTGCATGACGGCGGAGAGGATGTTGAGCCCGGCGGTGAAGACAAACCAGAGGAAGACCAGCCGGATGTATCCGGAGGCGAGGACGAGCACCTCGTCGCGCGCGCCGAGAAAACGGGCGAGGGGTTCTCCGAGGGCGCAGCCGAGGAGGGTTGCGGCGCCAGCCATGACGAGGCAGGCGAGGCAGGCGGTGAGCGCCGCCGTGCGGGCGTCGCCGTAGCGCCGTCCCCCCCAGAGGTGGGCGATGACCACGGTCGTTCCGGTGGCGAGCCCCCAGAAAACGGTCATCACCACGAAAATCAGGAGCTGCCCGAGGCCAGTGGCAGCGATGGCCGCCGCTCCCAGTCCTCCCACCAGGAAAATGTCGACGATCGAGACGAGCCGCTGGAACAGGGACGACAGGAGGACCGGCAGGGAGAGGTTGACGACACTCCGCCTGATGGATATTCTCTTCCGGCTTCTGGCGGGAAGAAGTCTACGGTACGTCATGGTTCACGACGGGGAGCGCGCTTACCCTTCCAGCTCATTCATCAGTCCGAGCACAAAATTCTTCGCCCGGCCGGACGGGGCGATGATCCCGTAGGCGAGGGCTTCCCGCAGTTCCGCCGTCGTGGCGCCAGCTTCCTTCGCGGCCGCGAAGTGTTTTCGCAGTCAGTCGGGGCAGCCGACCGCCACGGCGCAGCCGACCCGGATCAGCTCACGGGTCCGTGAGTCCAGCACCTCTTCGTACTCGAAGTCGAGGATCTTCTTCCTGATCTGCATAACGTCTCCTCCAGTCGGCCGAAATATGGACAAAAAAAGCAACCCGTCAGGTTGCTTTTTTCAGAGCTTACGCCGTCCCTAGAACGGGATATCGTCATCGGGGTTAAAGGCCGGTTCCTCGTAGACCGGTTCCTGACTTTCGGACCGTCCGCCCCCCTGGCGGCCGCCGCCTTCGCCCTTGCCCGAGAGCATCTGCATCTTCTCCCCGACGATCTCCGTGGTGTAGCGGTCCTTGCCGTCCCGATCCTGCCATTTCCGCGTCTGCAGGCGCCCCTCGATGTAAACGGTCTTCCCTTTGGAAAGGTACTCGCCCGCGATCTCCGCCAGCCGAGCCCAGAGGGTGACGTTGTGCCACTCCGTCTTCTCTTCCCATTCGCCGTTCTTGTTTTTGAAGCGCTCGCTGGTTGCCACGGAAAAGCTGGCCACTGCGGTGCCGGAGGCGGTGTAGCGGACTTCCGGGTCCTTTCCGAGGTTTCCGATCAGCATAACCTTATTCAGACTGGCCATGTGAATGCTCCTTCTCTCTCTGTTGCCAAATGCTGGTGCTTGCGTACGTACAGGCACATCACGTGCCCGCATCGTTTGCATAGGCTGACCATCATAAATAAAATGGGGGAGAAAGCAAGGAATTTTTTGGCAAGGAGGTGCGTTCGTCGGGGGAAAATCCTGCCGACCTGGAAATGGCTGAAAATGAAAGCTCTTGGCATGACGTACCTCGGAAAACTGCATTGCAAGTATGGGGCTTTTTGTGCGATGATCTGGCATTGTCAGGGTGCTGGAGCGCCGGGCCGAGGATAGTTGACCATGACCAGGGTTTTTACCGCATTAACATGTCTTGCCGTTTTCTTCGGGGCGCTTCCGGCCTATCCGGCCTCCCTTGTCAAGGTTGGCGCCAGGGTTCTCCATGACAGCGGCTATGCGGAGCTCGCCGGCAAGCGAATCGGCCTCATCACGAACCAGACCGCCGTGGCCGACGACGTCCACACGGCCGACCTGATGCATGCCAGCGGCAAGGTGCAGCTTGTCGACCTGTTCGCCCCTGAGCACGGTCTGCGCGGCCTGAAAGAGGACGGGGAGAAGGTCGGGGATCGAATCGACGAACGGACCGGGGCGCACGTGTACAGCCTGTACGGACGCGTGAAAAAACCGACCCCGGAGATGCTGCGGGGGCTCGACCTCCTCGTCTTCGACATCCAGGGCGTCGGCGCCCGCTTCTACACCTATATCTCGACGATGGGGCTTGCTATGCAGGCCGCCGCGGAGGCTCACATCCCATTTCTGGTCCTTGACCGCCCCAATCCGATCGACGGCGACTATTTTTCCGGTTTTGTCCTGGAAAAAGGGTACAACTCGTTTGTCGGGGAGTATCCGATCCCGGTGGCCCACGGGATGACGGCTGGCGAGCTGGCGCTCATGATCAAGGGGGAATGCATGCTGCCGGGCCTGGAGGGACTCGACCTTCGCGTGGTCAAGATGGAGGGGTGGCGACGTGACATGCAGTGGCCGGAAACCGGCTTGAAATGGCTGCCGACGAGCCCCAACATCCCCGACTTCGAGACGGCGCTCCTCTACTCCGGTATCTGCTTCTTCGAGGGAACCGTTGCAAGCGTGGGGCGAGGCACCACTGAGCCTTTCAAGGTTGTGGGCTTCCCGGGGATAAACGTCGATGCGCTTACCAAAAGGCTCAATGACAGGCACCTCCCGGGAGTTGAGTTCGAGCCCACGCTTTTTACTCCGCGGAGCATTCCGGGGAAGAGCAGCCAGCCGAAGTTTCGCGACCAGGAGGTCACCGGTCTGCGGATCATGATCACCAACCCTCACGCTTACAAGCCGGTAGAGACGGCGGTTCATCTCCTCTGCGCCATGTACGGCTCTCTCGGCAAGGAGCAACAGGAACACTTTTTCCACGAGGAGGGATTCGACCATCTTGCCGGGACGTGCGTCCCGCGGAAACTGATACAGAAGGGCGCTTCGCCGGAAGAGATCATCGCGACCTGGCAAGAAGACATCAGACGCTTTGCCGAAAGGCGCAGGAAGTATCTGCTCTATTGAACCGACTGTCACATCGCGCCGTGCTGACTGTGACGACCCATCCTTTCAGATCGGGCGGCTTACGATGTCGGCCAGACACCGCATGCCGTGCCACAATTATCCTACAGGGTAGGGATGTTCTATTTGTTTGACTCCGGCCGTGAAAAACAGTAATTTAAGCAGGATTATGCGACGGAGTCCAGAATGCTGCGCGCCCGCTTGTTCTTGCTGGTTTTCATTCCGCTGACCTTTGTCTTTGCGCTCAGCGCGATCATCTGCTCGCTTTTCGACCGCAGCGGCGCGCTGTACCACCGGCACGCCCGGGGGTGGAGCCGCGTCGCCCTCTGGCTGGCCGGAGTGCGGCTCGAGGTGGTCGGGGCGGAAAAGGTCCCGCACGGTACCCCGGTCATTTTCATGAGCAATCACCAGGGGAACTTCGATATCCTGGCGCTCTTCCACGCCATCCCGCAGCGGTTTTCCTGGATCGCGAAGGAGGAGCTGTTCAAGATACCGGTTTTCGGCCATTCCATGGCGAGGGCCGGCTACATCCCCCTCAACAGGGGTGGGGACGGCAGGCGCGCCCTGAAGAGCGTGGAAGCCGCCGCCGCGGCCATCAGGGGGGGGCGGAGCGTGGTGATCTTTCCGGAGGGGACCCGCACCGCCGATGGCGAGCTCCTCCCCTTCAAGAAGGGGGGCTTTCTCCTGGCCTGCAAGGCGGGGGTGCCGATAGTCCCCCTCACCATCAACGGCAGCATGCAGATAAACCCCAAGAACCGCATTGAGCTTTACCCGGGGACCATCAGGATCGTCTTTGCCGACCCGATCCTCACCAGCGGGGATGCCAGTAAAGAGCGGGAGCGGCTGATGGCGGAGGTCCGCCAGGCGATCGACGGCGGACTGGAGAGATAGATGGCGATCCTGCACATGACAATGATCATCGCCGGATTGGCTGCGGTGGCCTGGGGACTCCCGGCTGCGCACCGTCTGCGGCCGCCGTGGGATACCCTGGCAGCGATTGCGGTGCTCTTTGGCCTCGTCATTGCCCTTCTCGGGACGCTCCTGCTGATAGTGCCCGATTTCTTCAAGGGGTAAACAGAGAAGTTTCAAGTTGAAAGATACAAGTTTTGGCTCTTAACCTGAAACGTGGGACGCGAAACTAGGTTTAATAAA
>DATJLB010000016.1:0-6614 GCA_035490915.1 Geobacteraceae bacterium | reverse complement strand
AGAGCCACATTTTTTTCCATGACGGATAATCCTTTCCCAGCCTTGGACCACAGCATGACCATTATACCGTATGCGGAAAGTGTTTCTGTTGCCTCACGGACTCAGCCCTGCGTCACTCCCCGTAGTGTTGCTGGATTTCTTCCAAAAGCCTGGTCCTGAGCTTGTGCAGACCTTCGCTCATGGAAACCTTGTAACGATGGGGGTTGATGAAGCGCAGGCACCCCTGGGGAAGTCTGCTCAGTTGTTCCGCGCACCGGTCTGCCACAGCGTCGAGCGGGGGGCAACATCCCGGACTCCTTTTCCCGTTCATCATCACCACCGAGCGGAGCTCCTCGAACCGGGCGTTTGCCGGCAGAGCTACGTGCTGCAACGGATTGACAGGATCGTAGACGATGTCCCCCGGCCGCACTTCCTCCCCTTCAAGGGCGACAACGTCCTGGATGAAAGATCCGTCCGGGGCCACGGTGCGAAGCAGGCGCTTCCGGTCCGGCAGGGTCGCCTTGGCGATGTCGCTGGTGATCTTCAACTTCGGCCTCTCCCCGACCCGGACAAGTTTGTAGACCCCCCCAAGCGCGCCTCCACCTTCTCCCATGCAGGTCGCCAGTTTGGTTCCCACGCCGTAAATGTCCACCCGCCCCCCCTCGTCCCGGATCGAGTCGATGACATACTCGTCCAGTTCGTTTGAGGCGACGATCTTCACGTCGGGGAAGCCGGCCTCGTCGAAAAGCCGCCGCGACTCCCGGGAGAGATAGGCGAGGTCGCCCGAATCGATCCGCGCTCCTGCTAGCTCGTGACCTCGGGCGCGCAGCTCTCGCGCCACCGTGATGGCGTTCGGGATGCCGCTCTTCAAGGTGTCGTAGGTGTCAACCAGGAGGATGCAACTGTCCGGAAAGACCTCGGCGTACTTCCGGAATGCGGACAACTCATCGGGAAAGGCCATGATCCAGCTGTGGGCGTGAGTCCCCTTGACCGGGATGCCGAAGACCTTTCCCGCCTGAACGTTGCTGGTTGCCCTCACCCCTCCCACATAGGCGGCCCTCGCTTCGGAGAGTCCGCCGTCCGGCCCCTGTGCGCGTCGTAAGCCGAACTCGATCACCGTTCCCCCTGCTGCCGCATAATTGATCCGGGCCGCCTTGGTGGCCACCAGGGTCTGAAAGTTGATGATGTTCAGAAGTGCCGTTTCGACGAACTGGGCCTCGGCCAGGGTCCCCTCGACGGTGAGAAGCGGCTCGTTGGCGAAGACCGCAGTTCCTTCCGGAGGGGCTGTAATGGTGCCCGTGAAGCGGAAATCGCGCAGATAATCAAGGAAGCGGGAGGGGAATAAACCGAGCCCCGATAGGTACGCCAGGTCGTCAGCGCTGAAACGGAGCCCTTCCAGGTAGGCAAGAGCTGTCTCGAGCCCGGCAAAAACGGCGTAGCCACCCAGGAAGGGGGCGTGGCGGAAGAAAAGGTCGAATACCGCCGGCGTTTCCGCCATCCCTTCATCCTGGTAGCCGGCGAGCATGGTCAATTCATAGAGGTCGGTGGTAAGGGCCGAATAGTTCACAAGGTGCTCCCTGAACGTGATCTCCAAATTCTACCACAGAACCGCTGGCAGAAAAGGGAGGCGAAGTCAACAAAGTTTACAATGACTACTTGTACCATGAGTTGCGCACCCTGACAAAACGAGGTGCAGGGCGCTCTCATAGTTGGATCCTGGGCGCACTACACCACCATCGGCGACTCCAAAACCGTCGGGGGTGCGGCATGCCGGATCACACAGGCCATAACGGGGCACTGAAACATCAGCATTAGTGAATTGAGGTAAATAGGGTGAGACGGAACGGGCCATATTTCCGAAAAGCAGACCGTTACATGTTCACGAGTAAACCTTCCGGTCACGAGGATGGATCCTGCCACCATTTTGCCCGGGAGGAACTAACCGGAGAGTCCGTACTCCTTGATCTTGCGGTACAGGGTGTTCCTGCCGATGCCGAGAGCCTTCGCCGTTTCGCTGATGTTCCAGCGGTGTTGCTCCAGGGCTTTCTTGATGGTTTCCACTTCCGTATCCTTGAGGCCACGCTGAGGGGGGGGACTGATTCCTTTCTTGCGCATGATAGAGACCAGGCTTGTTTCAAGACCGTGCAGGGAGTGGAACATCTGGTTCAATTCACCCGCGCTCATTTTTTCCAGGACTTCCGTCTTGCCGTAATGCTCCCAGAATCGTTCCAGGGACAGAGGGAGGTCCCGCGAGCCGTCGGGAGTTGCGGCGGAGTCAGGGGAGGGTGTCAGAAACCTGCTCCCCAGGTGGTTTGGCAGGATCGTGTCGCCGTTGCACATGACCGCTGCCCGCCTCATGACGTTGGCAAGCTCGCGGATATTGCCCGGCCAGCTATAATCACGCAACAGGCGCAATGTCGCCTGCGACAGCCGTAAATCCGGGTTGAAGGTGCGGACGAAGTGCTCCGCAAGGAGCGGAATGTCGTCGGCGCGGGCCCGCAACGGAGGGATTTCGAGCCGGACCACGTTGAGACGGTAGTAGAGGTCTTCCCGGAAGGTTTTCTCCCGAATCGCCTCTTGCAGATCGACGTTGGTTGCGGCGATCACCCGGACGTCGGTCTTGATTGATTTTTCGCCGCCAACCCGCATGAATTCGCCTGTTTCGAGCACCCGCAGGAGCTTGACCTGGATCAGAAGGCTGGCGTCGCCGATTTCGTCGAGGAGCAGGGTGCCATGGTTGGCCAGTTCGAATATGCCGCGACGGGTCTGGTTTGCGCCGGTAAAAGCCCCTTTTTCGTGGCCGAAGAGCTCGCTCTCCAGGAGATTTTCCGGAAGTGCCCCGCAGTTGACCGGGATAAAGGGCTGATCGGCCCGCCCTGAGGCGGCGTGGATGAAGCGGGCGAGGACTTCCTTGCCGGTTCCGGTCTTCCCCTGCACCAGGACGTTGATGTTCTTGCCGGCGATCTTGTAGGCGAGCGACACGAGACGTGTCATGACCGGCGATGTGCCGACCTGGAACCCCACTGCCTGGGCCACCTCGGACCATTCCTCCTTCGCGCGGTGCCCCAGCAGAAGGCCGGCGCCGTACGTCGCGGCCTTCTCTATCAGATGTTCAATTTCGTTGATATCGTCGAACGGCTTTTCCAGGTATTCGTAAGCACCCATTTGAACGGCCGCGACTGCGGTCTTGATCGTGCTGTAGCCGGTCATGATGATCACCTCGCAGCTGGGCTGGCGATCCTTGATCTTCTGCAGGAGGGTCAGGCCGTCGGTGTCCGGAAGTTTCATGTCGACCAGGGCGACATTAAAGCTGTATTCGCCGATCGCCCGCATCACCTCCGGTTCGTTCACAGCCGTTACGACTCCGTACCCCTTTCTCGTCAGCAGCCTGCGGAAAAAGGTGCAGACATCTGCTTCATCATCTACAATCAACACGCGAATCTGAGTCATCGTAGTCACCTTTACGTCAATTTCAACGATCAACGTTGATCGGCAGGACCAGCGAGAAGGTGCTCCCCTCGTCCTTTTTGCTCTCCACCTCGATGGTACCGTTGTGGGATTCGGCGATTCCCAGGCTTACCGAAAGCCCGAGGCCGGTCCCCTTGGTCGCCTCCTTGCTGGTGTAGAAAGGGGTGAAAATCTTCGACATGTTCTCCGGCGCGATGCCGATACCGTTGTCGCTCACGCTGAGTACCGCCCATTTCTTTTCACCCTCCACCCGGAGCGAGGTGGCAACCTCGATGATTTTTTCCTTCCGCTCCACCTCGGCCAGGGCATCTCGGGCGTTGATCAGGAAGTTCGTCAGCACCTGCTGGATCTGGGGGCCATTGGCGGTCGTCCGGGGAAGACCCGGATCGAGGTGCTCGACGATCCTGATCTGGCTCCGGTTGATCTGGTACTGGATCATGCTCAATACCTTTTCCACTTCGGCATTGAGGTCGATTTCCGTTGCCGGCAGTTGGTCCTGGCGGGAGAAGGTCAGCAGGTTCTGGATGATCCGTTTGCAGCGCAGCCCCGAGTTGACGATATCTTCGAGCACCTCGGCCCTTTCGTGGTGGGCATCCAACAACAGCTCCCTGGCCAGCATCTGCGCCGTGCCGATGATGACGGTCATGGGACTGTTCAGTTCATGGGCCACCCCGGCGGCCATTTCGCCCAGAGCCGCCAGCTTGGCCGAGTTGACCAGTTGCGCTTCCAGCTTGATCTTCTGGGTGACATCCTTGATGATGATGGTCACCGCCACCAGTTGTTTCTCCTCGTTCAACACGGGATAGTAGGAGATGTCGAGGACGAGCCCGTACTCGGTCTGCCAGCGCTGGAAAACCGGCCGGCCGGTCCGCTGGACTTCCTGGATGGGACAGTCGCGGCAGGGATGGCTGCGGCCGTGGAGCTTCGCGAAGCACTTGTTGCCGATTGCCTGGTTCCAGAAGCTGCTCATTTCCGGGGAAAGCCGGTCGTTGTGGCGCAGGACATTGTAGTCGGTGTCGACCAGGAAGATCGGGTCGGTCACCGCCTTGAAGGTGGCCTCCCACTCCTTCTGGGCGCGGGAAACCTGCTTGTAGAGGCGGGCGTTCTGGATGCTGATCGACAGCTGGTCGGCGAGGTGCTGGACAAAGCTCAGGTCCGCCTCGCTGTACGCCGCGTCTACTACGCTGGCAACGACGAGAGCGCCGATCACCTCGTCGCGCTTGAACATCGGGGCGACCGCCAGCGCCCGGAGCGGTCCCGGATGGCCCGGGTTGATCCGGATGTGTCTGAGCTCCTCCTCCGTCAGGTTGAAAATGCCTGCCTTTTTCTGCCGGATCACGTTCAGGGAGGGGGAGTGGGCGGGGAAATCGTCAATCCGGCAGAAGCCCCGCGGCATCAGCGCCTGGAGGGTGATGCCGCCGTTCCTGACCGCAACCAGCCCGAGGAAGTCGCAGGGGAGTGTCTGCGGCAGCTTGGCGAAGGCTCGCTCGATGATGTCGGGGGCCGACATGTCGATGTTGATGTCGCGGGCGAGCTGATGTAGGATTTCCAGCCGGCTGTTCTGCTTGAGCACGTCCTGGTTCCGCTTTTTCAGCTCGACGTAGTAGTTGAGCTTGGAGGAATCAACCCCCGTTAGCTGTTCGAGCAGTTTTTCCCTGTTTTCCACTGGCGTTTCCTCTTACATGGCTTTGCGATATATTGCCTCGATCTCTTGCTGGCTCGCACTGCGCGGATTGGTGACGATGCAGGCGTCCTTCATGGCATTCTTGGCCAGAAGGGGAATGAACTCCTCCTTCAGGCCGATATCCGCCAACCCCTTGGCAAGTCCGATATCCTCGATCAGCTGCTTGACCGCCTCGATCGAGCGTGCGGCGGCGGCGTAGGTATCCAGTCCGGCAACATCCACGCCCATGGCGATGGCAATATCCCGGAACCTTTTCGGACAGGCCTGAAGGTTGAAGTCCATGACGTGGGGGAGAATCGATGCGTTGGTTTCTCCGTGGTGCTGGTCGATCAGGCCATCCACCTGGTGGGTCATGGCGTGGGTGGCGCCGAGAATGGCGTTGGAAAATGCCAGGCCTGCCGTTAGGCTGGCCATTGACATGTTGGTGTTGGCCTCCATGTCCCCGCGGTCGGAGACCGCTCGCCTCAGGTTCTGCGAAACCAGCTGTATCGCCTTGAGGGCGTGGATGTCGGTCAGTGGGGTCGCCGCCAGGGAAACGTACGATTCGATCCCGTGGGTAAATGCGTCGAGGCCGGTGGCAGCGGCAAGTTTGGCGTCCATGGTTTTTACCAGCTCCGGGTCGACGATGGCGACGTCAGGCACCAGCGACTTTGAGATGATGGACATCTTCAACTGGCGGACGGTATCGACAATGATGGTGAACTGGCTCACCTCGGAACCGGCCCCCGCGGTGCTGGGCGCTATAACCATCGGGGGGAGCGGGGTGTTTATCTTGTTGATCCCTTCATAGTCCTGAAGGGTCCCTCCGTTGGTCGCCAGCATGGCGATCGCCTTCGCGACATCGGTCGGGCTGCCGCCGCCGACGGCGACTATCCCGTCGCAGCGCGCTTCCTTGTACCGCACCACCCCCTCGATTACCTCGAAATCCTTGGGATTTGTGGTGAGGGAGGAAAAGATCTCGGTTTCCAGCCCGGCGGCGTGCAGGTAGTGAACGGCCAGGTCGACCCAACCGGCCTTGATGACGTCTTCGTCGCTCACCAGGAAGACCTTGGAAGCGCCGATTCGCACAGCGCTTTCGCCAAGCTGGCTCAGGGAACCCCGGCCGAAGATGATTTCAGGTGCTACGAATTTGCTGATGTTCACAATGCCTCCGCAGGATCGCCAACCCGAACCGGATCGAGTGGTCCGGATTGCTCTGTAATAGCGCCTCCGCCGACGGTCGCCGCAGGGTGATTCGTGGAGAGCTTTTTTGTATACATGCAATTCCCGTGCGCAACCCTGCCGTATGCCGACGTCAGGCAGAAGACCCCAGTCCCCTCCTGACGACCGGCTGGATCTTTTGTTCCATTTTAGAACAAAACGCGCCAGAAAAATACCGGTTTTGCTTTTTTTATGTGTCAAAACGATACGGATCGCGTCCCTTTCTTCGCCGGCAGCTTCTGCATGGTGGAACCGGTCATTATCCAGGCCTGCGGCGGTTTAG
>DATJLB010000015.1:0-3632 GCA_035490915.1 Geobacteraceae bacterium | reverse complement strand
ACATGTTTGAATGTCTAATTTCGACATCTCCGATCTTCAATACTTTAAATGGATTAAAGCGCCTAAGAATGATGCTTAACTGTTCGATTTCTGGAATCACATGGATCATATGATTTAGTGTTAAGTTCATTTCACTATCCTATTATATTTTTTTGTAATCCACCTAACCAATTGATAACCAGTGCGTGCAAGGTAGCGCCACCTTGCAAGGTTGCCGAAACCTGCGGAAAAATGAGACAATTGTCTTGTCAGATCATTAAGGGAACGCTTCTTCTTTGTCCTATGTCAAGGGCTGACCACCAGCATGCTATCCCCCCTTTGCCAAGAATAAAGCCGCCCGTCAGCACAACGCTGAACAGAGCGGCTCTCAAATTCCCGACGTATCTACTTCCGGTGAAACCATCCGCCCCTCCGGAAAATAAATATCAAATCATTAACGTCCCCTCTTATACCTCGCACAATGGGGAAATGTCAACCGCCGAACTGCCGCTCCCTGACAGCCCCTCCCCTCCCCGCACACCACAGCGATCATGACAACCGCTGCCGACGGACCGTGCAACCGCTTCGTCACACGGCCCGCCGACACCGTCAGTCGATAATCCCCCTCCCCCTGAACGAGGCAATTTCCGCATCGCTGTACCCCAGGAGCTGGCTCATGATGGCTTCCGTATCCTGGCCGAGCCGCGGCGCGCCGCGCCACACCTTCTGGGGGGTGCCGCTCAGCTTGGGGACGAAGCCGAAGGCCTCGACCTCTTTGCCCAGAGTTTCATCCGTGTACTTGATGAAGTTCCCCCGGCTGTGCCAGTGGGGATCGTTGTAGATCTCTTCCGTGGTCTTGGCGATGCCGCAGGGAACCTTGAATTTCTTCAGCTGCTCGTAGCACTCCTGCGCCGTGCGCGATTCCACCCACTCCTGTGTCTTGCGCCTGAGCTCCTGGCCTTTCGAGGAGGTGACCGCCGTCCTCGTCGCGCCTGCCTCATCGTAGACGAAGTAGTCGAGGTCCAGCCCCAGGGCATTGATGAAGCGCGAATAGACCGCATTGCCGAAGGCGCCGAAACTCACGTAGCGACCGTCCTTGGCCTTGTAGATGCCGCCCGGCTGAAAGATCGGCACCTGGTTGCCGAAGCGCTCCTTCACGAGCCCCATGTTCGCCCAGACCGTCCAGGCATCGTCAAGTACCCGCGCCTGCGCCTCCACCTGGGCGATATCGACCACCTGTCCCATCCCCCCCTTCAGCACGTTGGCATAGGCCGAGGCAATGCCGAACGCGGTGAACATGGCGGTCAGGTAGTCGTTGAGGAAGGAGGCCGCAAAGGTGGGGGGGCTCGGCTCGGGGAAGCCGTTCAGGTAGGTGTACCCCCCCTCCGACTGGCCGATGTTGTCGTAGGACGGCTTGTCGCAGATATCGGGGATGCCGCCGAACTGGGGCCGGCCGAAACCGCTGACATGGGCGATGATGAGCTTCGGGTTCACCTCGAAGAGCATCTCCTCGGTAATGCCGAGCTTGTCGATCCAGACCATGTTCTCCAGCCAGACATCGCTGTTCTTGATGAGGGAGAGGAAGATCTCCTTGGCCTCGGGGTATTTCATGTTCGTGTTCAGGGTGAAACTCAACCGGTTGCGGGCGTTCTGGACCCAGCCGGCACTGATTTCCCTGTCCTCGTGCGTGATCGGCGGGTACTGTTTCCTGAAGGGGTCGCCGACGTTGGGAAATTCCACCTGAATGATTTCCGCCCCCATCTCGCTCAAGAGCGAGGCGCCGAAGGGTGCGGCGACGACGGTCGCGCTCATCAGGACTCTCATCCCCGACAAGGGGCCGAATTTCGGAATAAAATGCGGTGCGGGTAACTTTTCCAGATTTTTCCATCTTCCCATGACTGATCTCCTTTTTTTTCCTTATGGTGCGTTGTCTTTGCCATGCCCATCCGGTCATGCCGGACCGGCGCTTACGACTGGGGAACCTGTTCCGTCAGGGCGAGACCGGCCGCCTTGCCGGTGACCGTTGTCTCGGCCATTCTTTTCTGCAGGATTTTCCGTGACACGATGGCCAGGCCGATCCCTACCAGGCAGAGGATGCTGGCGATGAGAAATGCCTGGGTATAGCTCCCCGTGGCGACCTTGATGCTCCCGGCCAGCCGCGGTCCGAAGAAGGCGCCGACACTGAAGGGGAAGAACATGACCCCGAAATTCATCGGCAGATGCTTGGAGCCGTACGCATCGGCGGTGATCGAGGCGAGTTGCCCCATGAACCCGCCGAACGACATGCCGACGATCAGGACGGGAACGAGTACCGCAACCGGCTTGGTGGCGAGCCAGAACATGGCGAACCCGAGGATGACGTAGATGACGACCAGGGTGGACATGCGGCCATAGCGGTCGGAGATGACCCCCCAGCCGGCGCGTCCCGACGAATTGCAGACTGCCAGGATGCCGACCATGGACCCGGCGGCCGCTGCCGAATAGCCGCCGATGGACTGCAGGATCGGCGAGGCGTGGGCGACGATCATGAGCCCCGAGAGCGCCCCCATGATGATGGTCGCGGAAAGGATGTAGTAGAGGGGGTCGGCCAGCATCCCCCGCCAGTCCTTGTCCGGAATGCTCAACGCCTGCTGGGACTGCCCGGAGGGGACCCAGCCGGCCGGGGCGAATCCTGCGGGAGCGGTCTGGATCAGCAGGCCGAAGACGCAGATGCCGACGAGGTAGATGCAGCCCAGCATCCTGAAGGTGGGGAGAATGGTGTAGGACTTTATCATGGCCACGGCGACCGGAGCCCAGAGCAGTGCGGCGCAGCCGACTCCCGCGGCCAGGACCCCGGACGCCATGCCGCGACGGTCGGGGAAGAAACGGACGAGGTTCGGCACCACGCCGGAATAGATCGTCCCCATGGAAAGCCCTCCCATGACGCCGTAAGCGATGTAGAGCTGCCAGAGAGACTCCACGTAGCCGACCCCGATCATCCCGAGTCCGTAGACGATGCCGCCGACGACGATGATGGTTTTGGGTGCCACCCGCTCCTGCAGCTTGCCGGCGACGATGATCGGGATGAAGCTGACGGAGTGGAAGATGGCGAAGGCGACCGACACGTCGGCAAGACTCCACGTGAACTGCTTGGAAAGGGGGAGGACGAAGACGCTCCAGGCGTAGGTCTGGCCGATGATGCAGTTGATCAGCGTGCCCAGTATCAGATAGATCCATCGTTTCGATTCGAGTTTCATGACGTTATCTCTCCTTGTTTGAAATGTGCTCGTATGGTTGGCGTGCGGCCCCGCCGGGCCCGCCTGCCGCTCGACCGTCAGTGGTCAATGGCGCCCGACACGCCGTAACCGGTATTCTGCCGGATGTAGAGTTCGTCGAACTTCTCCTCTTCCCGGCGGGTGCCGAACAGGAAAGTGCCGGCAATCGCGGCGAGGAAGCCGACCGGCACCGTGAGGATGGCCGGGTTCTTCAGCGGAAAGAGCGGGGCATCGAGCCCTATGACGGACCTGCCGTCCCTGTTCTTCGCATAGTCGACGCGGGCCTTTGCCAGCGCCTTCTGCTCCGTGTCGCCAAGGACCGTCCCCCCGGCCTCCTTCTTTTCCAGCAGCTCAACCACCATTCTGGCATCGGCGGCAATTTTCTTCGGATAGGTCATG
>DATJLB010000014.1:0-4003 GCA_035490915.1 Geobacteraceae bacterium | reverse complement strand
GCGGAAGGTTTCATAAAGATCAACTCGCTCAGGCTCCGCATCCGGTCGCTCATGCAGGCCCAGAAGAAGTAGGAACGCGGCTTTTCCGCAATCTCTGCGTTGCTCTGCGGGATTCCTTGTGCGATGTAGCGCTGCTACGCCTCCGCGTCATCCCTTGAGCACCTTGACCTTGCAAAATCCACGTTCCTAATTTCGATAGAAGGGGGGGGCACGGCATGCCGTGCCCCTAAAGCATTCCATGCCCCAGATAAAGTACAAAAAGGAACATATCGTTACATCGGTGGTGGCGGTCATCGTCGATGACGACGAGCGGGTTCTGCTGACCAGGCGCAACGTCGCTCCCTTCAAGAACATGTGGGTCATGCCGGGGGGGAAGATCGACTTGGGGGAGCAGATCTTCAAGGCACTCCACCGGGAGGTCAAGGAAGAGGTGGGGCTCGAGGTAGAGATTGGTGAACTGATTGACGTCTTCGAGCACCTCACCCCCGGGGAGGAGAACAACCACTTCATCATTCTCTACTACCGCTGCCGTCCCCTTTCCTGCGACATCACCCATAACCCTTCCGAGGTAGCGGAGGCACGCTGGGTGCCCCGAGATGAGCTGGCGGATTTCCCGATGCCGGACGGCACCCGCTTCATCCTTGGCAAGCTCTTTCCCCAGCACCGCCGTCGTGGTGACAGGTAGGCATCATGGTGCAGATCATCGACAAAAAGGTGAACCTGGAGTTCCCCCTGGGGCACCACCTCCACTGTCTCATTGCCCAGATTCCGAATCACTTGCGGCGCTCCGAGCACGGCTTTGCCCTGGCGGACCCCGACCGGAAGTGGGACCAGGTGCGGGCGATCCTCGATCTGGTGGCGGCCGGGGAGGGGAACCTGAAAAAGCTCCATATCCTGATGTTGCCGGAGACCTCGATTCCGTTCGCCCGTTTCGACGAGATGCTGGCGCGGATCGAGGAGGGGTTTCGCCCCAACACGGTAACCATGTTCGGGGTGGAGCATGTCCGGCTCACGACGTACCGCGAACTCCTGGAGCGGTTCCGGGAGGACAACGTCGAGGCGATCGAGCTCGTCGACCGTGACATCGATTCGGGAAATGTGCTGGAGATGCCGGTCAACTGGTGCTGCATCGCCGTGAAGGAAGCGACCGGCAGGCTGCGCGTCTTCCTGGAGGCGAAGTCGCACCCCTTTTCCGGGGAGGAGTTCCTCGACAAGTTCCACGACCTCTACCGGGGACGTCATTTCTACCTCTTTCGGAGCCGGCCGGCCTGTTTCAACTTCATGGCCCTGATCTGTCTCGACTACCTCTACCGCGACCTCTATTCCTCCAACATCAAACGGATCGTGCACCATGCCAACCAGCTCTTTTTCAACACCCGCCAGGCCCTCGACACCCTGTTCGTCATCCAGTGCAACCCCAAGCCCGAGCACCGGGCCTATCACGAGGTAATCAGCGGCTTTTACGGCGAATACCTGGAGGACACCCCCGGCGTGCGGGAAACCATCACCGTCTTCGGCAATGCCTCCGAGGAGACGAGTCTGGAGGACCTCCCCATAGAAGGGGGGTTCGGCCGCTCCTTCGTGGTGATAAACCGGCACCACAAGCTGGTGAATGTCCAGCTTTCCGAGTTCGCCACCGATGATTTCGACGGCGCGCCGGTCTGCCGGCTCCGCTTCGGCACCGGCACGAGGCTCTACTACTTCAATCTCCCCCTCCACCACGAGCTCGACCCCCGCACCAGCCGGGTCCCCCTCAAGGTGCACGGCATCCTGCGCTGGTCGCCGGATGGCGGGTGGGTGAGGGTGAGTGGCGAAGAGATGGTGGGAGGCTTCGAAATCGGCCAGGAATCGTAGGGTTGGGCGCGGTCTTCCGACCATCTCGCCGCCGTGTCCTCGAAGCCTCGCTTCGACGTAGCGCTGCTACGCCTCAGCGAAACTTCTGCGGGCCGGCGACGACCTGGCCGAAATCTCGCGCCCAGTTGAGAAACCTTTCTGATCCGATTTTTTCGCCTTGACCTTGCGAAAAATTGCTCGTTTCTATTCAGCTTGTTTACGTTCATATATTTCAAGGAGATACAGCATGACCCATGAAAAGCTCTGGGGCGGCCGGTTTACCCAGCCGACCGATAAATTCGTGGAGGAGTTCACCGCCTCCATCGAGTTCGACAAGCGCCTCTACCACCAGGACATCCGGGGCTCCATCGCCCATGCGCAGATGCTCGGGAAGCAGGGGATCATCCCGATGGCGGATGTGGAGGAGATCGTCCATGGCCTCCAGGATATCCTCCGCCAGATCGAGGCGGGACACTTCGACTTTTCCGTCTCCCTCGAGGACATCCACATGAACATCGAGGCGCGCCTTTCGGCCAAGATCGGCGAGGCGGGCAAACGGCTCCACACCGGCCGCTCCCGGAACGACCAGGTGGCCCTCGACATCCGCCTCTACCTCAGGGACGAAATCGTGGAGGTGAGCGCCTACCTCGACCTTCTGATCGACTCCCTCATCTACCAGGCGGAGGCGAACCTCGGGGTGATCATGCCGGGCTTCACCCATCTGCAGACAGCCCAGCCGATTCTCTTTTCCCACCACATGCTCGCCTACGTGGAGATGTTCCGGCGCGATATGGGACGGATGGAGGACTGCCTCAAGAGGACCAACGTCCTGCCGCTCGGCGCGGGGGCGCTCGCCGGCACCACCTTCCCGATCGACCGGGAGCACGTGGCGGAGCTCCTCGATTTCCCGGAGGTGACCCGGAACTCCCTCGATTCGGTCTCTGACCGGGACTTCGCCCTGGAGTTCCTCTCCGCCTCCTCGATCCTGATGATGCACCTCTCGCGCTTCTCGGAGGAGCTGATCCTCTGGTCCACGAGCGAGTTCAAGTTCGTCGAGCTCTCGGACGCCTTCTGCACCGGTTCCTCCATCATGCCCCAGAAGAAGAACCCGGATGTGCCGGAGCTCGTCCGCGGCAAGACCGGCCGGGTCTACGGCAACCTGATAGCGCTCCTCACCGTGATGAAGTCGCTGCCGCTCGCCTACAACAAGGACATGCAGGAGGATAAGGAGCCGCTGTTCGACACCATCGACACGGTCAAAGGATCGCTCAAGATCTTTGCCGACATGGTTCGTGAGATGCGGGTGAACAGCCAGACCATGCGGGATGCGGCTGCGAAGGGGTTCTCGACCGCCACCGATGTCGCCGATTACCTGGTGCGCACCGGGATGCCGTTCCGGGACGCGCACGAGGTAGTGGGGAAAGCGGTCCGCTACTGCGTGGAACAGGGCAAGGACCTGCCGGAACTCTCCATGGCGGAGTGGCACATCTTCTCCGACAAGATCGGAGAGGATATCCGGGACGCCATCACCCTGGAGGCCTCGGTCAACGCCCGCCGCGCCACCGGCGGCACGGCGCTGGAGCGGGTCGAGGCAGAGATCGAACGGGCCAAGTCCGGTCGGTAGGAACGCGGCTGTTTGGCAATCTCGGCGTTGCCTTCGTCATCCGGCGCCTTGACCTTGCGAAAAATCCACGTTCCTATTCCGAGGGGGCTAAAGTGAAAAGACTTATTTTTGTTATATGCATGACCCTTTTCCTCGCCGGCTGCGGCAAGAAGGGGAACCTCGTGCCGCCGGAAGCGTTGAGGCCCGCGCCGATTGCCGACCTCAGGGTTGAGCAGCAGGGGGAACGGCTCCTGGTCTCCTGGTCCCGCCCCGCCCGTGAAGAAGGGGGCGGGGCGCTCCGCGATCTGGCCGGGTTCCGGCTGTTCCGGCGGGAGCTTCTCCCCCCCGGTGAGGACTGTGAGGAATGTCCGAACGCATACCGGCTTGTGGCAACTGTCGACCTGGAATACCCGCAAGGGGTGACGATCCGCGACGGTCGGTTCATTTTCACGGATGACGCACCGGCAGCGGGGAAGGGTTATCGCTACAAGGTGGTTTCCTCGAAGAGGGACGGGACGCTTTCCCTCGATTCAAACCGGGCGGGGAAGAAGAAGGTATCTCCGCCGC
>DATJLB010000013.1:0-16964 GCA_035490915.1 Geobacteraceae bacterium | reverse complement strand
CGTCCAAGCATCGCAGTCGAGGCAGTGGATCTACCGCCAAAAGCAGAGGGTAAGAAAAAGTCTGTGCCACCTCAAACTCCCACCGCGACAACTGAGCCGAACCATGAATTTCCAAAGGAATTCGTCCTAGCGGCACTCGAGCAGTCCACAGACGACGCTGGATGGGCGCAGCTTGGCACCTTCGGGAGCTACCTTACCAAGCTACAACCCGACTTCGACTCCAGGCTATATGGCTACAAGAAGCTTTCTGATCTTGTCAAAGCAAAGAAAGAACTTTTCGTTACCGAGGAGCGGCAAGCGGCCGGTTCAAACCAGAAGGTTCTGTACCTTCGTGCGAAATAGTTTTCCAACTAGAAAGATGCACCTGCCCGAAAAAGCCGGCAGGTGATCTTCTTCGCCGTTGAGCAAATTCATAAAAAGGAGACACATCCTTGGAGGTGAACGGATGTTGACGAGCAAGCGTTCCCTGAATCTGATAATCTGCCGGTTCGTGTCACTCTTCCTCTGCTTGAGCCTCGCAACCGGCTGCACGACGCTGAATCCGTTGGTACCGGCCGAGCCGCAGGCAATCATGGCCCAGGTCAAGCCGGGCGACGAAGTCCGCCTGACCACCAGGGACGGCCGGGTGCGGGAGCTTACAGTGCAGGAAGCGACCGGGCAGCAGTTGGTGGGGGAACAGGAGCGGGTGACCCTGTCAGATATAACCATGATCGAGCGGCGAGAGTTCAGCACTGGGAAGACTGTAGGACTGGTTTGCGGAATCATCGGGGTAGTCGTTTTGGCCTTCGCCATCTCCTTCCTTGCCTCGTTCCGGCCGTAGCCGGCACACTATCCGGCGGGAGTGAAAAAGGGACGTAGTGCATTTTGAAAGGTAAAAATGGCATGAAAACTGATGGAGTAAATCAGCCTGTTATTCTTGCCATTGATGTCTCCTTTAATACTGTGTGGTACACCGCCTGATGTATTCTCCAGAAAACGCCCAATATATGTTGTACATATGAAAGAATAGGAGCGAATCTTGATAAAGAAGGATAATTGGCTCCACCTTGTATTGATTTTCATTGGGCCTGTGTTTGCAGTTGCCTTGATTGAAGGGGTAATTGGAGGAATCTCCACTGGAGCCTGGGAAGGAATATTTGCTGGTTTTGCTTTTCTTGGAGTTTCCTTAATCCTACAAACCATAGTTGCCGTGCTATTACTGGCACCAATTTTCATACTGGGAAAAAAGGTAAATTGGGGTCCCATGGATTTTGCCGGAGCCTTTCTTCCGTGGGCCATCTGGGCTTTTCTAATCCTTCTGCCTTTAAAATCGAAGAGCTTTTCAAATGTTCTCATAGAAGCAGTTGCGGTTGGAGGAGCAGCTCCAGTTGGTGCTCTTTGCCGAGTTGTCTTTAACTCAACATTTTCAGAGCGTAATGCAGTTAGGACGTCATTGGCTGTTGGTGGCGTCATAGCATTTTGCATCTATGTTGTCTTCCCACCACTTGGAGAGTGAAGGTACAACCAGCGGCAACAGCGGTCTCCGCTGACGCTCCGCCGCTGGTGCCTTGAGACGTTAGGAGGATGCGTGGAACTAACTCGTGAAAGCCTCAGAGAAGCAACTGCGCAAGGGCTCGTTACGGAACTTCAGGCGGAGCAGCTTTGGCAGTTCTTGTGCGATAGACACAAAGACACTCCGGGCTTTCATTTCACCCATATTCTTTACTACCTGGGGGGATTGATCGCCATCGGCGCCATGAGCTTGTTCATGAACCTTGGCTGGGAGCGGTTCGGCGGCTGGGGGCTCTTTGCCATTGCCCTCGCTTACGGAGTGGCAGGTCTCTCGCTCACAGAATTTTTCCTCAAGCGGAAACAGCTGCAAATTCCTGCCGGCATCATGGCAACTTTTGTCGTCGTTCTCACCCCTCTGGCTGTCTATGGCTTGCAGGTCGCCCTTGGCCTCTGGCCCGAAGGCCACGTTTACCGGGAGTATCACACCCACGTCGATTGGCGCTGGATCTTCATGGAACTTGTCACACTTGCAACCGGTGCAGTCATGCTTTGGCGTTACCGCTTTCCATTCCTGGTGATGCCGGTGGCGGTAACACTCTGGTACATGAGCATGGACCTGACCCCTTTCGTGTTCGGCGAAGCCGACGTGAATTGGGATTTGCGAAAACTGGTGTCGTTGTGGTTCGGACTGCTTATCTGCCTGGTGGCTTTCTGGGTGGACATCCGCTCGCGGTTCGAAAAAGATTTTGCATTCTGGCTTTACATTTTTGGGGTAGTGGCATTTTGGGGCGGGTTATCCATGATGCATTCGGACAGCGAATGGAATAAATTCATATACCTGTGCATCAACCTCGCAATGATAGTCATAGGAGCAATCCTTTCTCGCAGGGTATTCGCGGTATTCGGAGGGCTGGGCGCGGCCGGATACGTGGGACATCTGGCCTACGATGTATTCAAGGACAGCATGATGTTTCCATTCGTCCTGACCCTCATCGGCTTGGGTGTCATCTATGTCGGGATTGTCTGGCAACGGCATGAAGAGTCCATCAGCCGCACTCTGCGCGGGTTGCTTCCCTTGCCCCTGAGGGAACTGATCGATAACCGTCGCTGATGTAGATGAACGGGAACCCTGACTCTGACGCGGCAAAAACCGCCGTGCAGAAGGAACACCCTCCTCCTTCCCAACCGGCCAAACCATGGTAGACTTACTCCGTCGGAGCAAAGCACCGAAGGAGGTCTGTATGGGCGCGAAACGATTGACCCGCAGGGACTTTCTCAAGGCCGCCGGGACCGCCACCGCCATGGCCGCGGTCGGCACTGTTCCCCTGGAGCTCCTCGCCTTCGACAAGAAACTCGTCCGCTACCCGGAGAAGACCGATCTCCTCCTCCTCACCTCCCGCCCCCCGCAGCTGGAGATGCCGCACCAGCTCTTCCGCGAGCTCGTCACCCCGACCGACGCCCTCTTCGTCCGCTGGCACCTCTCCGGCATCCCGACCGAGGTCGACCTCGCCACCTGGCGCCTCACCGTCGGGGGGAACACCGAAAGGACCGTCGCCCTCACCATGGACGAGTTGCAAAAGGGCTTCGAGCCGGTCACTTACACGGCGGTCATCCAGTGCGCGGGGAACGGCCGGAGTTTCTTCGAACCGCGGGTGCCGGGAGGACAGTGGGGGGACGGGGCGCTCGGGAACGTCACCTGGACCGGCGCACGCCTGAAGGACCTTCTCGCCCGGGCGGGGGTGAAGAAAGGGTCGGTGGAGGTTGCGTTCAACGGCCTCGACACGCCGCCCCTCCCCACCGTCCCCGATTTCATCAAGAGCATCCCGGTCGACACGGCGCTGGACCCGGAGGTGATCGTCGCCTACGCCATGAACGGGGCGCCGCTCCCGATGCTGAACGGCTTTCCCGCCAGGCTCGTCGTGCCGGGGTGGTACGCTACCTACTGGGTGAAGGCGCTCTCCGACATCACCGTCCTCACGAAAACATCGGACAACTTCTGGATGACCACCGCCTACCGCGTCCCGGACACGCCGTGCGCCTGCGTCCCGCCCGGGGAGAAGCCGCAGCGGACCGTGCCGATCACCCGGATGAGCACCCGCTCGATGATCGTCGAGCCGCAGGCGGGGGCGCGCCTCCCGGCGGGACGGGAGACGGAGGTGATGGGGATCGCCTTCTCGGGGGGGTACGGGATCAGGGATGTCGCGGTCTCGGTGGACGGTGGCGCAACATGGCGCGAGGCGCGGCTCGGGAAGGACCTGGGGCGGCACTCGTGGATCCAGTGGCGCTACCCCTGGCGGCCGGAACAGAAAGGGACCTGCCGGATCATGGCACGGGCGACCAACGCCATCGGCGAGTCACAGCCGTTCGAGGGGCTCTGGAACCCGGCCGGTTACCGGTGGAACAGGATCGAAACGGTCGACGTGACCGTCGGCTAGCATGGAAAGGAGGGACCATGAAAACCATCATCCCGCTCCTTCTCGCCCTCGCCGCAACTGCCGTCGCCGCGGAAACAGACGCACCACGGAGTACCATCCACGCCATCACGCTGCCGAAGGTAGCGACCGAGCTGAGGCCCGGCCCGGGGAGGGAGAAGGTGCAGGGGTACTGCGGCGTCTGCCACAGCGTCGACTACATCGTCATGCAGCCGCCGTTCGCGAAGGAAAAGTGGGGTGAGATCGTCGCCAAGATGATCAAGGCGTTCGGTGCGCCGATCCCGAAGGACGCGCGGGAGGAGATCGTCGGGTACTTGGGCACGGCATACGGGAAGTAGAAACTTTTTTTCTAAAAATGTGACATCGCGTCCGGATTTGCGTCAGATTTGGCTTGGCCGATTGAGCACAACCGCAGGCGTAGCCCAGCTACGTCGAGGATTGTGCGATTGAGGCCGGGCCGAAGATGGCGTGAATACGGGCGCGAGCTACCTATCCGAGGGTGAAGTAGAACGTCGCCCCCTTCCCCACGTCCCCTTCGGCCCAGATTTTTCCGCCGTGACGCTCGACGATCCGCTTGACCGTGGCGAGCCCGATCCCGATCCCCTCGAACTCATCGGCATCGTGCAGACGCTCGAACGCCGCGAACAGCTTGTCCGCAAAGCCCATGTCGAAGCCGGCACCGTTGTCCCGGACAAAATAGACCGTCTCCCCCCGCCGCTCCTGCATGCCGAACTCGATCACCGCTTCGGAGCACTTGCCGCTGTATTTCCAGGCGTTGCCGATCAGGTTGTCCAACACGGCCCGTAAAAGCTTCGGATCGCCGCTCACCACCCCGCCCTCCGCAATCTTGAAGATCACGGTGCGCCCCGGCTCCCTCATTTTCAGGTCGAGGGCGACGGTCTTGGCCAGGTAGCCGAGGTTGACCGTTTCCCGGCGGATCTCCTTGCGGGTCAGTTGGGAGAAGTTGAGGAGGGTCGTAATCAACTGCCCCATCCGCTCGGATGCGCCCCGTATCTCCCGGATGAAATCCCTCCCCTGCTCGTCGAGCCGGTCGGCGCAGAACTCCGCCAGGAGTTGGCAGTAGCCGTTGATGCAGGTAAGTGGAGAGCGGAGGTCGTGGGAAACCGTGTAGCTGAAAGCCTCCAGCTCCTTGTTGGCGCCTGCCAGCTGTTCGATGAGCCCGCGCAGCTCATCCCGGGCCATGCTCAGCTCTCGGTTCTGGTGGACGGCCGTCTCGTAGGTGGAGAGGAGGAGGTTGACTATCTGCCGCCGGTCGGCGGTGATGACATACTCCTCCCCGCCGAAGTGGAGCTTAAGGCCTTCCTCCGGCTCCGCGTCTCCCCTCCGCAGCCGGTCCGCCTCCATGCACCGGATGCGGGAGATGAGGTACTCCTCGTTGTACGGTTTGGTTATGAAGTTGTCGGCGCCGCATTCCAGCCCTCTGATCACGTCCCGCGGGTTGGAGAGGGAGGTAAGCAGCATGACCGGAATGTCCCGGCACCGTTCGTCCGCCTTGATCCTCCGGCAGAGCTCGTAGCCGTCCATCTCCGGCATGATGATGTCGCTGATGATAAGGGAGGGTCTGTGCACCGCCAGGGTGGCCAGTGCCTCCCGGCCGTTGGCGGCGACCGAGACGCGGTAGTGGTGCCGCTCCAGGATATCCCGAAGCTGTTCGGCCTGGGTGGGACTGTCCTCGATGATCAGGATCTCTTCCACCGCCACGGCACCTTCTCCCTGTATGCTGTCCATAAAAATGCTCCCGGATCCGGATGTTTTACTTCATGCCAACCGGCACTGTCGACGCCGGATTTTTCGCAAGGTGCACGAGCATGGCGGCGATCTTCTCAGAAGACAGCTCGTACGTCGCAGCACCTGCCCGGACGGCTTCCCCGGGCATGCCATAAATGACCGAACTTGCCTTGTCCTGCGCGATGGTAACCGCCCCCTTTTCCTTCAGCAGGAGCAATTCGTCGACACCGTCCCGCCCCATGCCGGTCAGGATCACGCCGACCGCCGTCTTCCCGTAGACGTCGGCGACGGAGCGGAAGAGAGACGCAACGGACGGGCGCAGGCCGTTGTCGGGAGGCTCGCTGCTCAACCTGATCCGGCCTCCCGACTCCGTCAGCATGTGACAGCCGTCCGGAGCGACATAGGCGTGACCGGGAAGGAGGGTTTCCCCCTGGGTGGCGAGGTGGACCGGCAGCCGGGACGAGAGGGCAAGCCAGCCGACTAGGCCGGGAGTGAAGCCCTCCGCCATGTGCTGTACGATCAGGACCGGCAGAGGGAAATCGTCCCCAAGCCCCTCAAGGATCGTCTTGACCACCACCGGACCTCCGGTCGAGGCCCCGATCGCCACGACCTCCGGCAGCGCCACTCCGCCGGTCACATCCGGGAGCCGGGGCGAAACCCCACCTTGCCGCCGGCGCGGCCATCTCCTCACCACCTTCACTTCCGCCATCAGCTTGGTCTTCTGAACGAGGGAGCGAACCTCCTGTTCATGGTCGGGATGACCGGCGCCGCGCGGTTTCGGCAGGGCAACCAGGGCGCCCGCCTCCATGGCCTGGAAGGAGGTCAGGATCTCCTGCTGGTCGAGGTCGCCGCTCAGGATGATGATCGGGGTGGGATGGCTCTCCATGATCCGGCGAGTGGCCTCAAGCCCGTTCATCCGCGGCATGAAGATGTCCATGGTGATGACGTCGGGAGCGAGGCGCGCTACCGCGGCAACGGCCTCTTCCCCGTTCTTCGCGGTGCCGACCACCCGGATATCGGGATCGGAGCTGAAGACCCGCTCCAGGAAAAGCCGTGTGCTGGCTGAATCGTCGACGATCAATACTTTTATCATCAATTAACCTGTTTCAAGTTTAAATAAGCCGTTTCACCACGTCCAGCAGGTTGCTCTGATCGAAACTGCTCTTGACGATGTAGGCGTTTGCCCCCACCTCAACCCCCCGCTCCCGGTCCTCCCGCGAATCGAGGGAAGTGACGAGCACCAGCGGCAGGTCGGCGAACTCCCGGGAGGAGCGGATCTTCGCGGCAAGCTCGAAGCCGTTCATCCGCGGCATGTCCACGTCCGACACCACCAGGTCGACCCGTTCCGTCCGGAGCTGGGTCAGTGCGTCGACGCCGTCCATGGCCGTGCTGGTCCGGTAACCGGCCGCCTCCAGGATGTTTTTCAGCAGAGTGCGGGCGGTGATGGAGTCCTCGGCGATCAGGACCGACTTGCGGGGCACTTCGCCCCTCTCCACCGAAGGCGCCATGCCGGACGGAACACCGGCACCCTTGACCGCCGACTTCACCAGATCGCCCGGATGGAGGATGGCCGCAACTCTGCCGTTGCCGAGCACCGTCGCCCCGGCGACGTTGCGCACTCGGGTGAGCTGGGGGCCGAGTCCTTTAACCAGGATCTCCTGTTCGGCAAGGATGGCGTCCACACCGAAGGCGATCTGAGTCCCCCCGCTACCGATCACGAACAGCGTGATCTCCGCCTCGTCGCCGTTCTGCGCACGTGGAATTTGCACGAGGTCGGCAAGCCAGACAAAGGAGAGGGGGGTGCCCCCCACGTCAACGGTTTCCCGGTTCTCGACGGTCTTGAGAGAGGAGCGGGGGAGCCGCGCAACCCGTTCCACCGCTGCGGCCGGGACAATGAATGTCTCCCCTCCCGCTCCGACCAGCATCCCCCGGTAGGTGGAGAGGGTAAGGGGAAGCACCATCCTGAAGGTCGTGCCGCGCGCCGGCTCGGTCGTCACGGCGACTGTGCCGCCGAGCTTCTCCACCTTCTCCCGGACGATGGCCAGGCCGAGCCCCCTTCCCGAGAGGTCGGTAATCAGGGGAGAGGTCGAAAATCCCGAGGCAAAGACCATCTCCAGCAGACGCTCCCTCTCCTGCAGGTGGGGGGCCTCCGGCGGGACGATCCCCTGCCGCACGGCCGTTTCCGCCACCCGGGCGGTGTCGATTCCCGCACCGTCGTCCGTCACGAGGATCTCCACCCGGTTCGAGTCCCTGAAGGAAACCGCCACCGAGATCCGTCCCCGCTCCGGCTTTTTCAGCCGCCGCCGTTCCGCCGGCCGCTCGATACCATGGTCGATGCAGTTGCGGACCAGGTGGATGAGAGGGTCCTTCATCTCCTCCAGGATCCGCTTGTCCAGCTCGACCGTTTCCCCCGTGATCACCAGCTCCGCCACCTTGCCGCGGTCCCGCGCGAGTTCCCGGACCATCTTCGGCAGCACCTCCAGGACGGTGGCGCAGGGAAGCATCAGCACCTCCTTCACGTCGTCGAGGAGGTTGCCCACCATGCCGTTCAAGGCGTGCCGGTCTTGGGCGAGCGCCTTTTCCAGGGCGTGCACCTGGTGTTCCAGGGATTTGACGACGGCATGGCTCCAGTCGGAAAAGGTCAGGAGTTTTCCGAGGTGAGCGGTGTCCGCGTCGGCAAATGCCCCGCCGGCCGGGGCAAGCTGCACCGTGCGCAGCCTGCGGAGGGTCGGCCGGGTCTTTTTCCATTCCTTCTCCCACGAGGCAATGGCGGCACCGATTTCCCGGAGTTCCGCGGCGCGCTGGAGAAGTGACTGTTTCGCGGTGACCATCTCCTCCGCCTGGTGGAAGAGGGAGTCGAGTTTTGCCGCGGCGATCCTGACGGTTTCGCCACCGGACTGTTTCGCGGGAAGAGGGAGTTCGTGGTGCTCCGCCTCGGGAGGGGCCGGTGGGGTGGGCGGCGTCTCCTTCACTCCCTTCCCCAGGCTGGCGACGAGTTCCCGGACCCGCCCCATACCGATGGCATCCCGGCCCGCCCCGGTCGCCACGAGCTGCTGGTCGATCTCGTCGACGGTGCGGTGGAGCAGGTCGAAGAGAGGCGCCGAAGGGGCGTAGGTCCCTTCCTTGAAGGCGGCGAAGACCCCCTCCAGCGCATGGCTGAGCGATTCTATCCCGGCCATGTTGACGGATCGGGCAGCCCCCTTCAGGCTGTGCGCCTCCCGGAAGACCGCTTCGAGGAGCTTTTGCCTCTGTTCCCCCTCCGGACCCTTCTCCAGCTCGATCAGGCCCGCGGAAAGGGCGGCGAGGTGCTCCTTCGTCTCCACCGTGAACGTGGCGAGGAGCCTTTTCTTGAAATCGTTGTCCATGTCGTTTCCCGGGACAGGCAAACTTGCGATTGCCAATGGATCTGAAAGGACTTGCCAACCGGGCGCGAGATTTCGGCCAGATCGTCGCCGGCCCGCAGAAACCGTGCCGAGGCGTAGCCGCGCTACGTTGAGGCAGGGTTTCGAGGACACGGCGGCGAGATGGACGGAAGACCGCGCCCGCCCATTTAAAGTTTGAACTGCTCCACCAGCCGCTTCAGCTTCTGCCCCAACTCGTGGAGGTCCTGCGCCGACTGTTCGGCCTGCTGCGTGCTGGTGACGCTCAGGTTGCTCGCCTCCTTGATGTTGTCCATGGCGAGGGAAACCTGGTCCATGCCGACCATCTGCTGCTGGCTCGACGCCGCAATCTGGGTCGACGCGTTGGCCGACTCGACGATGCTGTCCGCCAGGATGAGAATCGACTCCCCCGCCTCGCCCGATTGCCGCTCCCCAGCCTCCACAGCCTTGCTCCCCTGCTCCGTCGCCATCACTGCGGCGTTGGTCGCCTTCTGGATGTCATTCAGGATCGTCCGGACCTGGGAGGTCGCCTGCTTCGACTGCTCGGCGAGGCTCCGCACCTCCTGGGCCACCACGGCAAATCCCTTGCCGTGCTCACCCGCCTTCGCCGCCTCGATCGCGGCGTTGACGGCAAGGAGGTTCGACTGCTCCGCCAGGTCGTTCACGGTGGCGATGATCTCGCCGATTGCCTGGCTCTGCTCGGAGAGGCTGACGATGCTCTCGGCAACGGTCTCCATCTGCTCCCGGATACGGTTCATCCCCCGCACCGTGTCGTCCACCGATTTTTGCCCGTGCTTGGAGACCTGGAGCGACTTCTGGGCGCTGTCGGCAACGGCGCGCGCCTTCTGCGCGGCAAGCTGGGTGGTCTGCTTCACTTCCTCGACGGTGACGGTCGTCTCGTTGACCGCCGTGGCGGTTTCCGCCGCGCTGGATGCGATCTGGGTGGTCGAGGTGAGGATCTCGCCGGCAGCGGCGGCGAGGACGTTCACCCCTTCCTGGATCGCGAGGGTCTGGTTTCGGAGGTTTTCCACCATCCGCTGGAACGTCGTCAACAGGGTCCCCAGCTCATCATGAAAGGCGGCCGCAGGCACCTCGACGGTCAGGTCGCCGGCGGCTACCCTTTGCGCGACGGCCACAGCCTGGTAGAGGGGGGAGGTAATGCTGCGGGTAAGGAACAGGGCGACCACGACGGTGATGACGATCGATGTCAGGATGAGGGCCGAAACCAGGAAAAACGATAGGCGGGCCGTGTCCTGCGATTCCTTCACGAAGCTGAGCGCCATGCTGTCGGCAAACGTGAGAATATGCCCCATCTCCGTGTCAAAAGCCACAAGCTGGTTGGCATCGAGGTTGGCGATCCCCTGCACCGCCTCATCCCTCCTGTTCGACTTGATGGCCACGACGATCTTGTCCCGAAGCTGTTTCCACTCCCCGTAGACCCTCATGACGTCGTCAACATCGCTCCTGTTGCCAAGATACCGATCCCTGACCATTTCCAGAGTGGTGACAAACTGCTTCTCATGCTCGGCCATCTCTTTCAGGCTGGTATTCACCGCCATCCCGTCTTTGGCATAGACGGCATCCTTGAGCACGGTGTGCATTTTCAGGAAGCTGAGGGTAGCGTCGCGCACCGACTTTCTGACGGTGAACGGATGGTCGTACAGCTCGGTAGTGCGGCTTGCCGCATAGCCGAGCCTGTTCAGGGCATAGGCCCCACTGATAACCATGAGCACGATGACGATCGCGTAACTGGCCAGCAATCGAGTCCTGATCTGAAGCTTACTGAGCATCCCCTGCCTCCCTGTCGTCACGTTATTTTTGCGTTATCTATTCGCCGATCTCTTCGTGGACGACGATCTTTCTGTCGTTGAGAAGCTTCCCCCCGTCCAGGACCACAAGCCGCTCTCCGGTGACCCCCTTCAGGTACTCCTCCCGTATCCCGGTGAGGGTGGGAAGGGAGGGGTGCAGCTCGGCGAGAGGGACCGTCCGGACGCCGCTGACGGCATCGGCCAGGATGCCGAACTCCATCCCCCCCTCCTGAAGGACGATCACCCGGTTCAGGTCGGTCAGTCCCCGCTGCGGCAGATCGAAGAACCGCTTGATGTCGATCACCGACACGATCCGCCCCCGCACGTTGATCAGCCCCGCGACGAACGGGGGGGTGCAGGGGACCGGGGTAAGCTCCTTCAGGGGAAGGGTTTCCCTCACCCAGGACATCTCGATGCCGTACCGCTCGTACGCCAGGAGAAATTCCAGCACCTCCAGACACTCCCCCGCGGCCTCCTCAGACAGGGGCTCCCGGGCAAGCGCCCGTGCACGCGCCTTGAGGATCTTCTTCTCCTCGGCGGAGGTCAGCTCCCGGCCGGCCGCCGGCCTCGTCTTCCTCGTCTTCTGCTCCATGGGTGCTCCAATGCTCAAAACCTGGACTGACGCGCTTCGCTCGCAATGACTCATAAGCCGCCATCACAGTCATTGCGAGGAGGTACGACGAAGCAATCCCGATTTTTGCAAAATCTGCTTAATCTAGTCTGCTTACGGCGTCCCGGCGCTCCCCCTGCTCGCCGCGATGATCTCGCCGAAACGGCGGGCGCTCAGCCCTTCCGAACCGGGCAGGAGATCATCGTCTCCGTATTCCGCCACGAGCGCCGCGGCGTTCTCGAGGTGCCTCGCTGCCTCCTTCTCCTTCCCCCGCTGCCGGGAGAGGTTCGCCAGGGCGAAGTGGGCAAGGACGAACCGCTGGTCGAGGTAGAGCGTCTTCTTCAGCGCAGCGACCGCCGCCTCGGTCTCGCCCTGCTCCTGGAAGATGACCGCCTGCAGATAGCGCAGCTCCGGGTCGAGCTTATTCTGCGCGACCGCCTTCTCGGCCCAGGCCAAGGCCTGGGCAAATTCTCCCCGGTTGGCGCAGATCCGCGCCAGGAGCCCTAATTCCCGCGCTCCGCACGCCACCCCGCCGGAAAGCCTCTCCGCTGCCTCGGCATACAACCCCTGCCGGTAGAGTGCCAGCGCCTCGTCATAAGGGGAGGTGCGCTCGGTACTCTTCGGAACGGCTTCCGGCACGGGGGGAGGCGGGGCGTACGGCGGCTTCGGGGCCGCCACGGGCAAGGCCTCCCGGGAAATACGCGGGACCGCCGGGAGTTCCACCGCGGGACAGGGCGGAAGCGGCATCGCCGGCATTCCGTGCCTCTCCTTCCGGTACATGACCACATCCTGGCTGCTGACGGTTTCAAACCGGCGGAACAGGGTGTGGGAGGTCTCGCAGGGGCTGACGACCAGCCAGCCGCCTGGCACCAGACAGTGGCGGAACTGCTCGACCGCCTGCGCCATCCGCTCCGCCTCGAAGTACATCAGCACGTTGCGGCAGAAGATGATGTCCATCGCGTTGGTGTTGGTGGCGAGCGACGGGAAGGGGTCTTCCGCCAGGTTGAGCTGACTGAAGGAAACCATCTTCCTGACCGCATCGGTAACCTGGTACCGGCCGTTGTCGCTCCTGGTGAAATACTGCTCCTTCACCCAGCCGGGGACGCCGCGAAACGACCAGTCGCCGTATTCACCCGTCCCCGCCTTGAGGAGAGCGGAGGAGTTCAGGTCGGTGGCGAGGATGGTGACGTTCCACGCCGACAGGTCGGCGATCATTCTCCGGAGCAGGATGGCGATGGAGTAGGCTTCCTCGCCGGTCGAGCACCCCGCGCTCCAGATCCTCAGCCGCTGTTCCTTCCCCCGCCGCGCCCCGATCAGCTCGGGAAGGATGCGGGTTTCAAGGAGGTCGAAGCTCTTCCGCTCCCGGAAAAAATAGGTTTCTCCTATCGTCAGGCAACCCGCAAGGGTGTCGAGCTCCCCTTTCGTCAGCTGCGCCGAGAGGAGCCAGCGGATGCACGCGGAAGGGTCGTCATAGCCGAGCTGCGGCGCTGCCGCGACGATCTTCCGGGCGAGGTCGCGCCAGCGCTTCCGCGGAAAATGCAGCCCGAAGCGGGCGGTCACGAACTCGCTGAACTGGGAGAGCAGGTGATCATTGATCGTGTGGGTCATGGCCGCTCGTTGTCGATGACGGCCGCCAGCTGCTGTTCCTCGTCGAGGGAAAGAAAGCGGTCGAGGTCGTGGATGAAGAGCATGCCGTCCGCGAGTTTTATCACCCCCGCCAGGTACTCCAGGCCGGGGGCGATCGCCGGCGGCGCGACCACCTCTTCCGGCGAACGTGGGACGACCCCCTCTACCGCATCGACCGCGAGCGCGACGGTCCGTCTTTGGGTGCGGGCGATGAGAAGCTGGGCCCCGATCCCCGGCCGCCGTGCGGGGAGAGCGAAGCGTGTCCGGACGTCCAGGACCGGCACGATCAGCCCCGCGAGGTTGATCACCCCGAGGACGATCGGAGGCGCCTTCGGCAGGGGGGTGATCTCGACCATCCGAACCCCCCGCTCCACGGAGGAAAGGGGAAGCGCATAGCGGTACTCATCCAGGGTAAAGACAACCAGTTGCTCGGAGTCGCTCACGGACCACCCGCCGTACGTGAAAATGCCGGCCCGTGCCGGGAAAGTGGCACGGGCGACGGAGTCTGACGTACTATAGACCAATTGCGCCGATTTAGCAACGCAGATGCTCACCTCAGGAGCGTGAACGGCGTGGCGAGCATCCGGTACGTGACGATCAGGGTAAAGGCAAGGTACAACAGGAGCGTTACCGCGACGAGCCGGCGCTGGAGATGGGGTATGACCCGAGCCATGCTCCCTCGGCTTCGGAAGCGGTCCAGGATGCCGGTCCCGAGCCCCGCCACCCCGCCGCCGAGCAGGGTAGCGTAGAGGAGGTAGCCGACGTAGCCGTACTCTTTCTGGAGGAGGCAGAACGGGCAGTGGTGGGTCGGCAGCTCGTAAACGTAGAGGCAGATGAACGAGACGAGCGAGGCGGCCGCAACGCCGAAGGCGAGGGTGCTGACCGCCGCAAACGGCAACCCTCCCCTGCCGGTGCGCCAGTGACGGATGCCGAGGGCAACGGTCGCCCCCATGCCGCCGTAGAAGGCGGCCACCATCGGGCCGGGAGGGAGCGAGGCGAGGTCCCCGGCGAGCCCCGGCTTCTCCCGGCCGAAGAGGCTGCCGCAGCATGACGTGATGACGTCGGCGTGGAGCCCCCTGACGTAGGCGAACAGCAGAAAGGCCTCCACCAGCAGCAGCGGGGCGATCACGAGGAGGAGCCGGTACTTCGCCCTGATCAGCGGGTAGTCGTACCCCCTGCTGTCCGCATGGTTGATGACGAGCCAGCTCCCCGCCAGCAGGAAGTTCGCGACCTTGAGGAGGAGGACCGGATAACCGAAGCCGTTGGCGTTCAGGGTACCCGCCGCGCACATGGCGCCGGTGAAGAGGCCGTGGAGATGGTCGGCCGTGTAGATGAAGAGGAAGAGGGAGCAGAGCTGGACGGCACAGGCAACGCTGACGAGCGTGGAAACGAGGTAGGTGCGCCGCTCCAGGGAGAGCTGGAGTTCGCTGCCACTCCCCATCTCCCACCTCCGCAGGATGCGCACCCCGTGCCAGCCGGCGTGGAGTGCCATGAAGCCCGTCAGCAGCGAGGAGCAGAGGAGCGCCAGGGTCGCGGGGTGGAGGATCATGCGGCGCTCCCCCCATGGATGACGCCACCGTCCCGCATCTCGACGACCGCGTCGGCGAGCGGCGACTCAAACACGATCGGGTCGTGGCTGGCGATCAGGATGGTCCGCCCCGCCGCCTTGAAGCTGCCGACGATCGCCATGAAGTCGCGGGAGAGCGCGCTGTCCAGGTGGGCGGTCGGCTCGTCGGCGATGATGACCGCCGGCTCGTTGATCAGCGCCCGGGCGATGGCCACCCGCTGGAGCTCGCCCCCGGAAAGGAGGTCAATCCGGGCGGATGCGTGGCGCGTGATGCCGAACCGCTCCAGGAGATCCAGGGCTCGTGTGCGGACCGCCCCGTATGCTTCCCCGGTCGGGTAGGCGGGGAGCATCACGTTCTCCAGGACGGTGATCCCCCGCACCAGGTTGAACTGCTGGAAGATGAAGCCGAACGTGCTCCGCCGGATACCGGTGAGAAACCGCTCCGGGAGGCCGCTTATCTCGATCCCGTCTCCGTCCGCCGCCGGGACCGCTTCGGTCCGGATGCCGCGCAGGACGACCCGCCCCGACGTCGGTCGGGACATGCAGCCGATCAGGGTGAGGAGCGTGGTCTTCCCGGAGCCGCTCGGCCCCTTCAGGACCGTGACCCCGCCCCGGGCGACGGTGAGGCTCACGTCGCGCACCGCCGTGAACTCGTTTGCCCTGCCTGCGTTGAAACGTTTGGTGACCCGGGCAAGCTCGATCATGTCACGACCTCATGGCGGCGTCCGGCTCGGCCGTGGCCGCCCGCCAGGACGGGATGACGGTGGCGACCGTGTAGGGGACCACGGTCAGGAAGAAGAGGACCGCCAGCTGGTAGGGGTCGACGACCGGGACGAGCCTGAACTGCGGGTAGAGGACTCCCCACCCCTTGAGCGGGTGCTCGAAGAGCGAGGCGGAGAAGAAAAAGACGTGGCAGTATGCGAGGATCACGCCGAAGAAAAAGGCGGAGAGCGAGACGATCGCCCCTTCCCAGAACCTGAGCAGCAGCACGTCGCCGGTCTCCCAGCCGATCGACTTCAGGATGCCGATCTCCTTCCGTTCCTCGGCGGAGAGGCCGGTCGCCCTGTCCCAGGCGAAGATGATGAAGGCGAGGAGCGCCACGCCGAGCATGACGACCATCACCCCCCCCCGCCAGTCGAAGATCGAGTCGTAGGTCCTCAGCATCTCGCTCTTCAGGATCGGGCGGGTGTCGGGGAACTGGTCGGCGATCTTCGCAGCGACGGTGGCGAGTTCGAGCGGGTTCCTGACGGTGAGGGCAAGGTCGGTGGCCATCCCATCGGGAAATGCGAAGAGTGCCCGGAAATCATTCTCCCCGATGAGGACCAGGTCCGCGGCCACCAGCTCCGATTCGGCCGGGAGGATCCGCGCCACCTGCAGCATGACGGTTTTCCCGTCGTAGCTCCGGAAGGTCATGAAGTCACCCTCGGAGAGGCGGCGGGTCCGGGCGACGCCGCTTCCGATGACGACGGCTTCCGGCGCCACCGACCGGTCGTCCGGCACGAGCAGGGTGTAGTTGGCGCCGACCGCCGGGTCGTAGTAGTACCCCCAGAGCCGGGGATGTACCCCACTCACCCCCCGGATCGCGCCGATCTTCGCTCCGTAGCCGACCGGGATCGGATCGTGCCTCCCGGCGACCAGCTTTTGCACCACCATGTCCGGCGCGTCCTTCAGCAGAAGCGCCGCCTCCCGCTTCAGCGCCTGGACGAAGAAGATGACCGACGCGAGCGCGAACACAACCAGGGTGTAGACCACCAGGAGCGCTACGTTCTTCCCGGTCCGCCGGAGAAGCGACGACAGGGCGAAGTCGATGATGTTCCTATGCCGGCAATAGAGCCTATTCATGGCGCCTCACACCGAACGCGGGGGGAGAGACGAGCGAGCCGGACGGGAAGTGGTCGAGCGCGAGGGGATGGTCCTGGAAGGGGGCGTTGGCATCGGCCATGGCGGGGTGGCGGGTGTAGCGGGCTTCTGTGAAGAGGCAGAGGTCGGTGAGCTGGAGCCGGCCGGCGAGCGCCGCGCTGGCTGCGAGCGCCGCCTCCCCTTCTCCCCTTCTCAGCCGGGCGTGCAGGAGGAGGAGCGCGCAGAGCGCGAGATTAACCGACGTAACGGCTATGAACACGGTGGACTTGCGCACCTCACGGTCTCCTGGTCAAACTATTCGAGCCCCTTCAGCGTCGCCGGGGTGATCTCTCCGAAGCGGAGTACCTTCGTTCCCCGGTGGTCCCCCAGAAACCCCCGGGCGTCGTCCCCCTTCGCGAACGGGACCAGTTCCTTCCCCATCGGGCCGCGGACATCGCTGCC
>DATJLB010000012.1:0-1568 GCA_035490915.1 Geobacteraceae bacterium | reverse complement strand
GGATTGGCGCAGCCAGGGAAGTCACAGACCTGAACATTCCGTGCACCCCGAGTGCACCGCCCTCGCCGTATTCCCGTTGGCGCTGAAGGTGGTCTTAAGGATCGCACCGCAGGCATAATTCACGATTTCCATCCTGAACGCCGGTTTGACCTCATCGACGGTCGTTCTGACCGCCTCGCTGCCGCAATCGATGCACTGTTTGCCGAACTGTCTCATTTTACTGTCTCCTTCGAAAAAATATCCACGTGAGGGGTAAGCTACGATCACTCCGATGCCGCCAACCCGGTTCCCGCATCGCGATTCAGTGCCGGTGTCCTGGAAAAGGCGACCCGCAGGACGACATACAGGAGAAGCGCCACCGGCGGCGCGACGAGAAGCCAGGCCGCTACCGCCTTGACGATCGACACCGCCAGCAGGGCGACATTCCCCCTGACGTCCCGTTTGAGCCCCTGTGCCAGGAGCTGGGCGGAGACGGACGGCCCCCACGGGAAGATCGTCGCCCCCATGCGGTAGAACGGTACGAACAGTGCGATCTGCAGCGGATAGGCGAGGTAGTTTGCCGCCTGGATGCCGGGCTGGTTGAGCCCTAGGCGGAGGGCGAGGAGTGCACAGATGAGGGTCGATCCCCAGACGAGGGGAAGACAGCCGACCACGATCCCGAGGGCAAGGGTGAGCGCCAGTTCGTGGGGTGAGGTCCCCTGTACGAATATCCTCTTGAGGAGTCCGCCAATCCTGCCGCGCATCTCAGAAGTTTACCGCCACCGCGTTCTGGTGCAGAATGGTGGAGTAAGCATCGCCGACGAGCAGACCCCGCTGCTCGGTGAAGCGCCGGGCGTTTTCCCCCATCCGCTCCGTTTCCTCCGGTTCTCCGAGCAGGCGGGTGATCGCGGCCACGAGCGCCTCCCGGCTCCCGGCAGGGACCACGATCCCGGTCTCGCCGTCCACCATCAGCTCCCGCGGCCCCCCTTCGTCGGAGACGACGACCGGGAGGCCCGACGCCTGCGCCTCCAGCACCACGTTGCCGAAGGTGTCGGTGGCGCTCGGGAAGACGAAAATGTCCGCGGAGGCATACGCGCTACTCAGGGTCTCACCGCCGAGGAAGCCGGTGAAGAGCACCGGGTAGCCGGCGAGCCGCTCCTTCATCTCCTGCCGGTAGGGACCGTCGCCGATCACCACCAGGCTGCAGTCCGCTCCCGCGTCGATCACCTCGGCAAAGGCGTCGGCGAGGAGCGCCAGGTTCTTTTCCTTCGACACCCGTCCGACGTAGATCAGCTTGACCCCGCCCCCGGTCAGGCCGTAACGCCCCCAGAACCCCGGATCTCGCCTGGCCGGAGAGAAGACCGCGGTGTCGACCCAGCGCGGCAGCGGCTTGGTCTTCGCCGCGGAAAGCCCCCGGTCGATCAGCTGGGTCCGGGTGCTCACCGAGGGGACCATGACCTCCCCCATCTGGCTGTAGAACCAGATCATGTAGTTCCACGCCGCCTTCTCCAGGAACTCGTCGTTGGTCAGGTCCCGCACGTACTGCGGAATGTCGGTGTGGTAGGTCCCTGCGGCCGGCAGGTCCATCA
>DATJLB010000011.1:0-3394 GCA_035490915.1 Geobacteraceae bacterium | reverse complement strand
GGGTCGATTCGAACTAGGTGGTGAGGAGGATCAGCCGGTCCCCTTCCTTGGCCACCTGGCAGACCCCCTCGGCACAGGCGATGGTCTGGACGCCGATCTTGTCGTAGATCGGGAGCGGCCCCTGGGAGCCGATGCAGGCGATCACGTTCTTCATCGGGAAGCTCATCGAATTATAGATGTCTATCCCGTCCGGCTGGCGGAACTCGGTGATCCTGATGACGAGCCGGTCCACCCCCTCGTCGTCCACCTCCCCTATCCGCGGGATGGCGCCCGGCAGCAACCGGATGTTGCCGCCCAGGAGGATCTCCTCCCCGAGGCGCTGGGCGGTCTCCTTGTTGACGTCGAACGTCTCGGAGATGTGGGCCCAGTAGACCGGGTGGTTGTCGTTCGCCTCACGCTTCTCCTTCAGGATGGAGATGATCACGTCGGCGGCGCTGTTCCCCCCGCCGATTACCAGGGTCCGGACCCCGAGGTACTTCTTCGGGTCCTCCACCCGCTTCGCCACCATCTTCGCGTCGCCGTAGACCGAGAGCTCCTTCGGGATGCTGCTCCCAAAGGCGAGGACCACCTTCCGCCCGCGGATCGTTCCTTGGGCAGTGATGACGCTCAACCCGTCCCGCTCGTCCCGGATGTCCTCGAACTGCACCTCGGTCCGGACGTTCAGATTCTCGTGCTGGACGAAGTGCTGCACGTACTGGATGTACTTTTCCACTGTGACCGGCTTGTCGGGGGGGCGAAGTTCCTCGACGAGGAACGGTTCCGGGTTCTCCTTGGGGCGGGAGGCATAGACGTTCTTCCCCTCCGGGTAGGTGTCGGATATTCCCTGGAAGATGGTTTTGCCCTGTTCGATCAGGAGGTAGTCGAGGCCACACTTGTGGCAGAGGTAGGCAGCGGCGACCCCGCCGGGTCCCCCGCCGACGATGACGACGTCATGGATTTCGCTCATGGTTCGCTCCGTTCGTTCCGGCCCGTAATGACCGGTTAATGAGAATACTATACCATGCAGGGGCGAAGGAACAAAAGAATTAAACCTGAAGAAAGCGTTTACTGCAGAGCAACGTGGAGGTTGATTTCTCTGTGCACCTCCGCGTCCTCTGCTGCTAGAGGCCTTCCGGAGGGTAAAGGCGGAGGTTGTGCATCCCTCCTCTGATGATACACTGAATCGTGAGAGTGATGTCACGGAAAGGAGGCATGTATGTTCCGCAAACTACTTGAAACTGCGAACGACCCGGTGCTGACGGTCATGCGGCTCGTGCTCGGGGTCGTGTTTTTTGCCCACGGCGCCCAGAAGGTGCTCGGGTGGTATGGCGGCGGAGGGTTCCAGCAGACGATGGAGATGTTCACCCAGCACATGGGGATCCCCACTCCGTTCGCTTTTCTGGCGATCTGCGCCGAGTTCTTCGGCGGGCTCGGGCTGGTGCTTGGGTTCCTGGGGCGGGTTGCTGCGTTCGGCGTCCTCTGCAACATGGTGGTGGCGGTCGCGATGGTCCACCGCCACATCGGGTTCTTCATGAACTGGTTCGGCAACCAGAGGGGGGAGGGGTTCGAATACCACCTGCTCGCCATCGCCCTGGCACTGGCGATCGTCGTCAAGGGGTCCGGCGCTCTCTCCTTCGACCGGTCCCTGACGACCTGGAAGGAGTGACGAATCGGAATGGTGTGGGGGGCGTAAACCCGGCTGGCGCACACTATTTCATTAGTTTGTGATATAATGAGCTATGAAATGGTTACGTTTCGTCAGCTTTGTCGCAGTCCTGCTCATATCCTTGGTGACTCCCGCCGTGACCGTCGTGAAGGTGAAGTCGCTCTGCGAGATCCACTACCCGAGCGACAGCAGCATCGAGTGGCAGTGCCAGAAACTCCGGGTGACGGACACCCCCGAGAAGCTCTTCGGCGACCATTGGCAGGACGTCCTCCGTTTTAACCGGATGGACCGACGCCACTTCATCGGCGGGCACTCGATCAAGGTACCGGTCAATCTGGATGACATTGAGGACTTCACACCGCTGCCGGCGGCCTATCCCGATGCCGAGAAAAACGCGAAATTCATCCTGATTGACCAGACCGAGATGTTTCTTGGCGCTTACGAACACGGCAAGCTCGTCTTTTCCTTCCCCGCGGCGGTCGGTATCGAGGGACACCGGGTCCCGAACGGCGAATTCATGATCGATGCGGCCGACCGCACGCACATATCGAACATCTACACCATCGAGGAGGTCGGCCGCCGCTACCCGATGCACTACGCCCTCCGGTTCCATGTCGAGAAGCACCCCGACCGGTGGATCTCCTACTTCATCCACGGCCGGGACGTCCCGGGCTACCCCGCCTCCCACGGCTGCGTCGGCCTCTACGACGAGGAGATGCAGAAGGAGTACTACAGCGCCTACGACCGTAAGGTGAACAAGCCGAACTACCACCCGCTGACCCCCCCTTACCTCGAAGCCGCCAAGAATCTCTACCGATGGGTCGTCGGCTCCAGCCACGACCCCGGCAAGTTCCACATGATCAAGAACGGGCCGCCGGTGGTGATCGTCGGGACTCCGCCGCTGTAGTTAATCTGTTTTTATCTGATTTGATCGGGAGTTATCCGTCGTTTTTTGACCGCACAGGAGAAGATGTCCATGGCTGAAGAGAAGTGCGTCTGCGGCAGGGAAGGGGAGGAGGGAGCCTGCGCGGCCTGCGGCGAGCGGGAGGCGCCCGGCTACTGGTGCGACCACTGCGGGCAGACGGTGTACGAGAAGCGCTGCCCGCTCTGCGGGCTCAAGGCGCGGAAAATGCGGTGAAAGAGGGGCGGGAACTCAACCAGCGCTCTGACCAAGCGGGCATAAAGCCGTCCGGCAGGTCCGCCGAAGCATCGTAGCTTGTGGTGCTACGCCCTGATATTGAGAACGATTAAAACATGTCCTCGCCGGCTTTTTTGTGCAGTGTTCCCTGCATTCTCAATATATGATCTCTTTTCAACGTCCCTTCGAAATTGATTTCGTCCCCCGAACAGCGTCCGGTTACAAGCACCTCCTCCGTTTGATCGACATCTATCAGGCCGAAAATGCCGAGAGGCTCCCCCGCGTAATAGGTAATGTGGAGATTACCGTCGAATTGGTCGTCGGCCGCCTTGATCTCGCCAATGATGTAGACCCGATCGTTTCCTCCAAAGATTTTTCCCTGACGGAAGACGAGCACCCCTGTACCAACCCGAATGTTGTTGACGTTAGAATGCCATTCACCTACCCAGAGTCCATCGAGTAACATTGTGTCTCCCTTCCCTGGCCTGTTGCCGTTTTGATAAAACTATACCAGAGCAGATGGTAATCACAAGGTTTCAACCAAATGCACGAGGCACGGGGCTTCCCGCCGCTCCAAAGGAAAGCCCGCCAAAGCGGGCGTTCCTTTCTCG
>DATJLB010000010.1:0-7203 GCA_035490915.1 Geobacteraceae bacterium | reverse complement strand
CAAATCCTTCTGGGGGGAGAGCGTGACTCCCTTGCCATGCCCAGGACCTTATTTTCCAACACGGATAAATTCAGCATCACGGCAGTGCATGACGGATACGAGGCCCTCCGGAACCTCGCCGAAAAGAAACCCGATCTGGCGATCCTTGATGTCAACCTGGCACGGAAGGGTGGCGACGAGTGCTGTAAGGACGTCAAACTGGGCGGCCTTTCTCCCGCGACATCCGTTGTTCTCATGGTCTGCATGCAAAACCAGGGAGACATCAGACGCTGCCTGAACGCAAACTGCGATGCCCTCCTCGTGAAACCGCTGGCATATGAGCAATTGTCAGGAATCGCCACCAGGCTCCTGTTCAGGGAGAAGCATCCTACATCCCGATTCGAGGTACATCTCCCCACCAGCTATGGCATTCATCCCCATCAGCTGGCATTCACCTATGCGGCCGACCTGAGCACCGGCGGAATATTTCTCGAAACACCACACTTCGTACCGGTGGATACTCTGCTCAACGTGACATTTACTCTGCCGAATGATGGCACCACCGTAAAGTGCACAGCGCGAGTCGCATGGCTGAACGGTCCGGCGCTGCTGCGTGAGCCGCTTCTCCCCTCCGGCATGGGGCTGCAATTCGTCGATATCGACCATCGGGAAATCGATGCAATCCGGGAATTCCTGCATTCGGAAGAACGGGTGCATTAGGCATGGTAGGAACGGCGGCAGCCGTCGTGGCAAAGGAAACCGAGTCATGAAAAAAAAGAGGCCCGCCTTATGGCGGGCCTTTTCATTTTGTGGTGGGAAGTTGCTGTTGCTTAATTCCAACTACCTCTGCGACAACCTATGCACGCACTCGACCATGTGGATCGCATTCTCCGGCGGCACCGTGGGGAGTATCCCGTGGCCGAGGTTGAAGATATGTCCCGGCCGGCCGGCGTTCTCGTCGAGGACCCGCTTCACCTCCGTCTCGATCACGTCCTTCGGCGCGAAGAGGACGGTCGGGTCGAGGTTCCCCTGGACCGCCATGGAGCCGAGCACGTCGCGGGCCTTGCCAAGGCCCACGTGCCAGTCGAGCCCCATCACGTCGCCACCCGCCAGTTTGACGGTATCGAGCATGGTGCCGGCGCCCTTGACGAAATGGATGACCGGGATATCCTGCCGGTTCAGGCCGTTGATCAGCCGCTGGGTGTAGGGGAGGACGTACGTCGCGTAGTCGGAGGGGGAGAGGACCCCACCCCAGGTGTCGAAGATCTGGATCGCCTGGGCGCCCGCCTTGATCTGGGCGTTCAGGTACTCCATGTCCATCATGGTCACCTTCTCCATCAGGGCCGCGTAGACATCCGGGGCGGCGTACATCATCCGCTTCATGGTGGCCCAGTCCTTGGACCCCTTCCCCTCCACCATGTAGCAGGCGAGGGTGAACGGCGCGCCGCCGAAGCCGATGAGCGGCACCTTGGTGGCGAGCTCGCGGCGGAGGATCTTGATCGTCTCCAGGACATACGGGACATCCTGCTCCATCTGCGGGATGCGCAGTGCTTCCACGTCCGCCATGGTGCGGATCGGGTGCTCGAAGACCGGGCCCGGGACGAAGTCGAGCTTCATCCCCATCGGCTCCACCGGGGTGAGGATGTCGGAGAAGAGGATGGCGGCATCGACCCCCAGGATGTCCACCGGCTGGATGGTCACCTCGGCGGCGAGCTCCGGCGTCTTGCAGAGCTCCAGGAACGTGCACTTGGAGCGCACGCGCATGTAGTCGGGGAGATAACGCCCCGCCTGGCGCATGAGCCACACGGGGGTGCGGTCGACCGGCTTCCCCCAGCAGGCGTCGAGAAAACGTGTATTCATGTATAAACCCTCCTCAGGAAATTTTTCGATTTTGATTGAAAAACCAGGAACGCGATATGTGCGTCAGATCGTCGCACCCGCAGGAGCGCCCGCGGAGGCGTGGCAGGCCTACTCCGCCGAAGCAGCTGCTTCAGCTGCGAAGGCCGGGCGCCACGCCGCACAAGGAAGCGACGAGGACGGCGGCGAGATGGCGTGCAGAGCGCGTTCCCTACGCCTTCTTCTGAAGGCGTATAGGGACATAGTTGCAGAACGGCTCCTCCGCCATGTAATCGCCGTACACCGCATCCGCCCGCGCCCGGCAGCCGCCGCAGACGTTAATGTACTCGCACTCGCCGCACTTCCCCTTGTACGCCTTGAAGTTGCGCAGGTCCTGGAAGATCTCCGAGTTCTCCCAGATTTCCCTGAAGGGGGTGAGCTTGACGTTCCCCGCGGTGCGGTGGAAGTAGGAGCAGGGCTTGACGTTGCCGAAGCAGTCGATGAGGCAGATGCTCTGGGCCGCGATGCACCCCTTGCCGCCGCCGGTGGAAAAGGTGAGGCTTCGACGTTCGAACTTCACCCCTTCCGCCTTCGCCTTTTGCGGGACGATCCGGTAGTAGTGGGGGGCGCAGGTGGGGCGCATCAGGATGTCGTCCTCCAGCTTCTCCTGCCGGTAGTGCCAGTCGAGGATCTCCTCGTAGTCCTCCTTGGAGATCAGCTCGTTCATGATCTCCTCGCCGCGGCCGGTGGGCACGATCATGAACATGTACCAGGCGGTGGCGCCGAGGGACTTCGCGACCTTGAAGGTGTTGGCGATGTCGTGCTGGTTCCTTTTCGTGAAGGAGGAGTTGATCAGGAACTTGATGCCGTTCTTGCGGAAGTGCTCGGCCGCCCGCACCACGCCGTCGAAGGCGCCCGGGCAGGAGCGGAAGTCGTCGTGGACCTCGGCGCTGCTTCCGTCGAGCGAGAGCGACACCATCTTGATCTCCGCCTTCCGCATCTTCTCGCACACCTCGTCGTTCACCAGCGCCCCGTTGGTGGCCATGCACATGCGCAAGCCCAAAGAGGTGCCGTACTCGGCCAGTTCGAAGATGTCCTTCCTGAGGAGCGGCTCGCCACCCGAGAGGACCACGACCGGCTTGGAGAAGTCGGCGATCTCCTTCAGGAGCTTTTTCCCCTCCTCGGTGGTGAAGTCCCCCTCGGAGGAGGTCATGTCGGAGGAGCAACGGCAGTGGACGCACTTCAGGTTGCATTTCTGGGTGGTTTCCCAGGCGATCCATTTAGGGACGAATTCTTCAGCCATTATCTCTCCGGAAGAAACGAGCACTTTTTCGCAATCTCGGCGTTGGCCTTCGGGATTCATTGTGCGGCGTAGCGCTGTTTATGCCCAGTGGGTACTACGCCTCCGCGTCATCCCTTGACCGCCTTGACCTTGCAAAAAATTGCTCGTTTCTAGCAATGATTATTTTGTGGTTGTCGGTGCTTTTTCGGTTGCTTCGTACGTTAACTTTACAATCTTACTATGAAAAGGGCCAAAAACTCAAGCAGATTCGCCTGCTGGCACCGTCCCGGCTCCAACAAGAAAAGCCCGCAAAGCTTCACAGGCTTTCGAAATTCTTTTCATACGGCCTTAGCGGTTGATCATCAATGGTTGGGAGGGATTGGGGGTGTTGGCATCGCTCCCGGACCGTCGTCTTCTCTCCTCCTCCTGCGCCTTGTTTTCCATTTCCTGCTTGCGCCGCTCTTCCTCCTTTAACCTCTCCGCTTCCCGTCTTTGCTGTTCCTGTTCCCGTTTTGCCGTTGGAGAATTAGGATCCGGGTAGCATTGATTCGTGCTGGAGTTCCAAATTGTGTCCTGTGGGCAATCGGCCTGCGACATCGCAGCATTACCCGTGAGCGGAGTGCACAGTACTAAGGCTGCAACAAAGATGAGCTTCTTCATGTCACCCTCCTGGCTTTTTTAGCAATGATACCATCATTGGTTTCAAAGGTAACGAATACCCGCCTACCCCTCGATTTTCTTGTTGAAGATCCAGACCGCAAGAGCAAAGGAGGCCGCCGCGGTGACGACCAGGATGGCAGCATACCCCGCTGTGACCGTTCCCCTCAGGAGTGCCTGGCGCGCCCCCTCGAAGATGGCGGTGGTGGGAAGGGCGCGGACGATGGGGAGGATGGCGGCGGGGTAGGAGGAGAGGGGGAAGAAGATCCCCGCCATGAAGATGAGAGGGACGATCACCACCGCCTGGATCCGGCCGAGGTTTTCCGGCTTGTCGACGGTGGTGCCGCAGATGGTGCCGAGACAGGAAAAGATCATCGAGCCGAACACGATGAAGACGAGGTACGCAAGCAGATGGGGGAAGGAGAAGCGGAACGGCGTCATGAGAAAGATGACCACGGCAACCGCCACCCCCTTGAGCGCCCCCTGGCAGAAGCCGGACATGATCTTGCCGACCACGATGTCGTAGACCGTGATCGGGTTCACCCGGTACTCCTCGATGGTGTGCTGCACCCGGCGGTGGAACCACATGCTCCAGGCGCTCTCGTCAAAGGCGGCGTTGACCGCAGTCATCGAGATCAGCCCCGGCGCGATGAACAGGGCATACGGGACCCCCTCAACGTCGGCGATGTACCCCTTGAGGCCGATCCCGAAGGCGAGGTAGAGCGTGAGGGGGTAGGCGACCACCGCCAGGAGCTCGGAAAAGAGGCTCCGGCGGAGCACCAGCATGTCCCTTCGCCAGATGGAAAAAGCACCGCGAAACATAAAAAAACCTTGTTCAACGTTCAATGTTCTCTGTTCTACGTTGAAAAACCTTGAACGTAGAACTTTGAACTGCCTTATTCCCTGACTTTCCGCCCCGTCAGCTCGATAAACACATCCTCCAGAGACGGCTCCCGGAGGCAGATCTTCCGGATGTCCTCGGAGCCGATGGCGTCCATCAGCGGTTTCAACGCCTCCTCGCCGGTGAGCGCCAGGCGGAACAGGTTGCCGCTTCGCTCCAGCGACTCCACGAAAGGGAGTCCCCGCAGCAGCGCCTCATAGCGGTCGGCACCATCCCTGAATTCCAGGTCGTACAGATGGGAATGGGCAAGCGCCTCCTTGAGCTGCGAGGAGTTGCCGTCCACCAAGGGTCTCCCGTGGTCCATGATGACGATCCGGTCGCAGAGGAGGTCCGCCTCGTCCATGTAGTGCGTGGTGAGGAAGATGGTCATCGTTGCCCGAAGCGTCTGGATGTAGTCCCACACCGCCCGCCGTGATTGGGGATCAAGGCCGGTGGTCGGCTCGTCGAGGAAGAGGACGCGGGGCTTGTGGACGAGCGCCCGGGCCACCACCAGGCGCCGCTGCATGCCGCCGGAATACGTATCCGGAAAATCGTGCTGCCGTCCCGAGAGACCTGTCAGCTCAAGGAGCTCGTCGATGGTCCGGTTGTAGTCGGAGGGGCGCATGCCGTGCATCCGGGCATGGAGGGCCAGGTTCTCCCGGGCGGTCAGGTAGCGGTCCAGGTTGTTCTCCTGGGGGACCACGCCGATCAGCCGGCGTACCTCCTTCCCCTCGGTCAGCACGCTCCGCCCCTCCACCACGGCATCGCCCGCCGTGGGACGCAGGAGCGTGGTCAGAACCCTGATGAGGGTGGTCTTTCCCGCTCCGTTTGGCCCCAAAAGGCCGAAGATGAGCCCCCTCTCCACCTTCAGGGAGAAGTCGTCCACCGCCATCAGATCGCCGTAGCGCTTGGTGATGTTATGCAGGGTTATCGCAGTCGACATAGATAGTTTTCATGTTGAAAGTTTCTGGCTTCAAGTAATTAAGCAAAGCTTCATTTTTCGAGTTGTCAACATGACATTTTCAGCTTGAAATCTGAAACTGTTTTACGCCAGCGGGAAGAGGAGAAAGAAGGTGCTCCCTGTCCCTTCGACGCTTTCCGCCCAGATATAGCCGTGGTGGGCATCCATCACCTTGCGGCAGAAGGCGAGCCCGAGCCCGGTTCCCTGGGTCTTGCTGAGACGCCGGCTTTTTGCCTGCACGTACCGGTCGAAGATCGTGCCGAGCGCCACGGACGGGATGCCGATGCCGGTGTCCCGCACGCTGATCTGCAGAAACTCGCCCCGTTCCGGCAGCGTCAGGCCTGGATAGAGCTGTGCCGGAATCCGCCCCGCGACCACCTCCACCGGCTCCGCCGCGAGTTCAATCTCTCCCCCCTCGGGGGTGAACTTGACCGCATTGGTCAGCAGGTTGTTGAGGAGCCGGACAAATTTGCTCCGATCCACATTGATGGCGGGGAGTTCCCCGCCGATGGTCGAGAAGAGGTGGAGGCCGGTCCGTCTGGCGACGGAACGGAATTTGGTCATCACACGCTGGATGAGGAGCTGCGGGTCCTCCGGCTGAAAGGTCAGGACCATCTTACCCGCCTCGAACTTGTGGACATCGAGGAGGGTGTCGATCATGTCCACCATCTCGTCGCAGCTTTCCACCGCCGTTTCCAGGAAGAGCTTCTGCTCCTGGTTGACCGGACCGAGCCGGCCCTCCCGTACCAGGTCGAGCGACCCGACGATGGACGTAATCGGGGTCTTCAGGTCATGGGACAGCATGCTGACGAAATCTTCCTTGTCCTGTTCCAGAGCCCTGAGCCGTGTCATGTCACGGATGATCTCGACCGCGCCGACGAGCCTCCCGCCGGAAAAGAGCGGTGCAGCGCTCGACAGGACCTGGATGCTCCGGTCGTTTCGCCGGATGGTGTAGCTTGCATCGAGGCAGGGAGCGGAAGTCCGGAGCGCGACCAGACATGGGAGCTGCTCCGCCGGAATGTCCGCCTTCAGGACCTCGGCCACTGCCACCCCCCCTATGGCGTCGCGGCTCACCTCAAGGATCTCCTCTGCCTTGCGGTTGACGGTCATCACCGCCCCCCGTTCATCCACCGCAATCAGGAGATCGGCCATTCCCTGGAGAATCGCCTCCCCCTTCTGCCGTTCCTCCTCCAGCTTTTGCTGAAGTTTGCGGTTCTCCAGGCGGGTCCGGTTGAAGCGGATGGCGTGCTCAACTTTTTTTACGATGTCTTCGGTGGAGAATGGCTTGGCGACGTAGTCGAGCGCTCCCATTTTCAGCGCCTTCACTGCCACATCCTCGTTGCCGTGGGCGGTCATCATCACGACCGCCACCTCGTTCAGCCTCTCCGCCTGAATCCGTGCCAGCACCTGCAGCCCGTCCATCCGGGGCATCTTGATGTCCAGAAGGACAAGGTCGAACGCCTCACGGGCAAGCTTCTCCAGCGCGTCGATACCATCCCGCGCCCGAGTAGTCGCGAAGCCCGAGTCCTCCAGTTGGAGTTTGAGGATCAGGGCTATATCGGCCTCATCGTCCACTATCAGGATCTTATCCTGGCTCATTGTGCTCCT
>DATJLB010000009.1:0-3077 GCA_035490915.1 Geobacteraceae bacterium | reverse complement strand
AAACAAGGTCGTGTCGGTCAACGTATACACCGAACGCCCGACAAATTGCAAGCAAATATCCACCACAGCATGTGGGAAATATTCTTACCACATATGATATAAAAACGTCAACGCAATTGATATGTTACATCCACATTACATTAACATTGCAGAAATGAAATACGTCAAATCTATCCCCAATAAGAACCACACCCCGTTCCGGTTCCCAGGAGCTTCCCGAACACCCAGTGTCCCGTGCGGTTAGTTCACCGCACACATTTTGATGGATTTTGTCGCGTGGCAAGGCGTGGCGACGCAAACCTAGCAAGGCCTAAGCCGAGGAGTCGCAACGCAGCCACGCGGCAAAAGGCGCGGTATTTGAAGGAATGAACGAACCGCACGGGACACTAATGACGGGGGACGATTAAATCATTTGTACATCGGCTCATTTTGTGAAATAGTTCTATGCGTCGCCAGCCAGTCTTGCAGGGAAGAGTTCCCGTCATGTACCTCGATTATTACGGCTTTGCCGAAAAACCGTTCGCCATCACCCCCAACCCGCGCTTCATCTATTACAGCGCGATCCACAAGGAGGCGTTTGCCCTCCTCCTGTACGGCATCGACAAGCGGTTCGGCTTCATCGAGCTGGTCGGCGAGGTCGGGACCGGCAAAACCACGGTCCTGCGTACCCTGCTCGGCCAGCTCGACGAGGAGCGCTACCGGACCGCCCTGATCTTCAACCCGGCACTCTCGGAGATCGACCTGATGCGCGCCATCAACCGGGAATTCGGCATCCCCGCCCAATCCGACACCATCGCCGAACTCCTCGCCGAGCTGGACAGGTTCCTGCTCCGGGAGCACGCAGCCGGCAGGACGGCGGTCCTGGTGATCGACGAGGCGCAGAACCTCGCCCCGGACGTACTGGAGCAGATCCGCCTGATCTCCAACCTGGAGACCGAAACGGACAAGCTGATCCAGATCGTCCTGGCCGGTCAGCCAGAGCTGACGCGCCTTCTGGAACGGCCCGAACTGCGCCAGATCAACCAGCGGATCGCACTCCGTTATCAGCTGCGCCCCCTCGACCGGCGGGAGTGCCGGGGATACGTCGAGCACCGGCTTTCGATCGCCGGCGGCAGGGACAAGGTCTCCTTCACCGGGACAGCGCTCTGGTGGCTCCACCGCCTCTCACGAGGGACCCCGCGCCTGATCAACATGCTCTGCGACCGGGCGCTCCTCATCGGTTTCACCGAGGAAAAGCGGAAGATTTCGGGACACATCGTCACCTTGGCTTACAAGGACGTCATGCTGAAGCCGGTCCCGGGCTTCGCCGCTCTCCTTCGTGGAGGCGCCCTGGTCCTCGCCCTCGGCATGCTCCTGTATCTCTATGGCGCACCCTACGTTTCAGACCGCAAACCGGTGCGTGCCACCCCGCCTCCTCCTGCCATGGCCGTCCCGGCACCGCCTCCCCCGGTCGCCCAACGAAACCCCGCGGAGCTGAAACAGGCCCTCCGGAACGAGGTCGCCCTGCTGAGCGAGACCAAGACCTCCCTCCAGGCGTTCAACGCCCTTGCTCCGCTCTGGCGGGCTCCCGCGATAGACCGGTTGACGGGGAAGCTCCCCCTGACGAAGGAACTGAAACGTCAGGCGGAAATGAGGGAGCTGGAGCTGACGCCATTCACCGGCAGCCTCGACGACCTGGTTCGTCTCGACGCCCCCGCCCTCATCCCCCTGACCGAGAAAGGCGCCGCGACCGGGGTCATCGTGGCGCTCACCGGCTCGAAAGACGGTTCCTTCACTATCTCCCCCCCGCTCCTGGGTCGGACAACCTTCACGAGGGCCGAGATCGCGGCCATCTGGCCGGGGCATGCCTTAGTCATGTGGCGAAATGCCGACCGGATCCCGCTCCGGATGGGCCAGGGTGCCCGGGGAGCGCGTGTCAGGAAACTCCAGGGACTGCTGCGAACGGCCGGCCGCCCTGTCGCGGTCACCGGTACGTACGACGAGGCGACGGTGAAAGAGCTCAAGGAGTTCCAGAAATCCCACGGACTCAAGGAGACCGGTACGGTCGGTCCACTCACCCTGATCCGGCTGTACGCGACGGCAAAGGGTGCGGCGGTGCCGCGTCTGGCTTACCAGAAGAAGGCGGGCGTTCCATGAGCTTCATTCTCAAGGCTTTGAAAAAAGTGGAAGAGGAAAAAAAGGCCCGCCACGAAGGTCCCGTCGATCTGAACAGCGCCATCCTGCGCAGCGGCGGCGCACCGGTGCCTTCCGCTCCCCGACTCGCCCGGTGGGGGGTCATAGCCCTCGTCTTCACCACCGGCTGCGGCCTCACCTACGTCCTCGTGCAGAAAGGTTCGGGACCTGCTGCCGAAATACCGCGGCAGACAGCAAGCCTCGCCTCGCCTCCACCCGTGCCCTCCAAGCCCCCCCCTGCCGAGGCGATACCATCCCAGCCGGCTGCACCGACTGACCCGCTCAGCGTTACCCGGCGCGCCAATGCATCTGTCACTCCATCCGGACCGGCCGAAGCATCCCCCCGTCCCGGGCGGAAAACACCGGCACCTGACCAGACGCCGAGACATGCCGTATCACAGGCCGAGGCGCCACCCACCGGCCTGAAGGTGAACGGCATCGCGCTCCAGGACGACCCGGACGAGAGTGTCGCGGTGGTGAACGGGGCGCTGCTCAAGAGGGGGATGACCATCGAAGGGGCGCGGGTCGAGGAGATCTTTGCCGACCGGGTAAGGTTTGCCGGGAGCGGTGGGACGTTTGACGTCTCGTTGTCACGATAGGCTGATACAAAAAGACCCCCGGGGATAGCGCATCCTCGGAGGTCGTAGCTTAACGCCTGCGTACCCTCATGATCAGGAGGGCAAGGATGATAACGGCTATGAGGCCGCCCAGGTAGAGCCGGTCGGTCGAGAGGAGCCTCAGCCAGTACCTGCCGAACCACTCCCCGTGAAACAGACCCTCCATGCCTCCGCCGCTCACTGTCAGATGGTATTCCATGCTATACAACTACCACACATTTTCAGGTTTACCATCGGCAGGGCGCCACGCATGAGGAAACTTCCTACGCCATCAGCATCTCCATCAGC
>DATJLB010000008.1:0-4385 GCA_035490915.1 Geobacteraceae bacterium | reverse complement strand
GCGGTCCGTCCAGGAGGACGATCCCCTTTGCGAGGAGCGTGTCCCGGATCTCGTCGCTCCGCTTGAAGTCCTTCGCCTTGCGGGCGGCGGCACGCTCCTCGATGAGCCTTTCGATCTCCTCGGGTGAAACGGCCAGCTCCGCCACCTTCCTCCCCGTAATCCTTTCGAAATACGCCGCGGGCTCCGACGTGAAAATCCCAAGGACCTCTCCCATCGACCTGATACCGTCCCGGGCCGCGGAGAGGAGCGCCCGGTTCGCCTCCGTCCTCCCCGCTCCCTCGGCGATGACGCGGTTCACGCTCCTCACCAGGTCGAAGACGTTCCCCACCGCCAGGGCCGTGTTGAAATCGTCGTCCATCGCCTCCCTGAACCGCTCAGCGAACGAGGCGACCTTCTCCGCCAGTTCTCCGTCCTTCTCGGCTGCGGAGCCGGCAGGGGCACCCGCAAGCGCCTCGTCGATCCCGGAGAGCGCCTTGTAGATCCGCTCCATCCCCGCCTCGGCCTCGGTGAGGTTCTGGTCGGAAAAATCGATGGGTGAGCGGTAGTGGGCGGAGAGGAGGAAAAAGCGGAGCACCTCGCTGTCGTATTTGTCCAGGACCTCCTTGATGGTGAAGAAGTTCCCGAGGGACTTGCTCATCTTTTCCGCGTTGATGTTGACGAACCCGTTGTGGAGCCAGTATTTGACGAACGGCCGGCCGGTGGCGGCCTCCGACTGGGCGATCTCGTTCTCGTGGTGAGGAAAGATCAGGTCCTTGCCGCCGCCGTGGATGTCGAAGGTGGTGCCGAGGTACTTCATGCTCATGGCCGAGCATTCGATGTGCCAGCCGGGACGCCCCTGTCCCCAGGGGGAATCCCAGAACGGCTCGCCCGGTTTCGCCTCCTTCCAGAGGGCAAAGTCCATCGGGTGCCGCTTCCGCTCGTCCACCTCGATCCGGGCCCCGGCCTGCATCTCCTCCAGGTTCCGCTTGGAGAGCTTCAGGTAGCCGTCGAATTTCTCCACGCAGAAGTAGACATCCCCCCCGGCCTGGTAGGCAACCCCCCTGTCGATCAGGGTTTTTACGATGTCGATGATCTCGCCGATGTGCTCAGTCGCCTTCGGCTGGTGGGTGGGAAGTTCGAGGCCGAGCCGGGCCATGTCGTGGTCGAACTCTGCGATGAACCGCTCGGAGATCGCGTTGAACGGCACCCCTTCCTTGAGCGCCCGGTTGATGATCTTGTCGTCGATGTCGGTGTAGTTGCGCACGTAGGTAACGTCGTAGCCGGCGTAGCGGAGGTAGCGGTAGATCGCGTCGAACACCACGTTGGCCCGGGCATGGCCGATATGACAGTGGTCGTAGACCGTCACGCCGCAGACGTACATCCTGACCTTCCCCGGCTCGGTCGGCACAAACTCTTCTTTCCCGGCGGAAAGGGTATTATAGACTCTCAGTGACATGCAGAACTCCACACGGTTATTCAAGCCCGTTAAATCTAGCATAACAGGTCGTGCTTGGGAAGATATTTCCCCGCGTTGAAAAGGCTGCCCCTGGGCGAGGGCAGCCTTTCACGATACATCAATTCAGCCACGGAAGTACGTAACGGCTAGTGTCCCGGCTTCGCCAGAAAATCCCGGACGCTGGCGACGATCCCCGCGTTGGTGAACGGTTTGCGGATGAAGCCGTCGACCCCCGCCTCGGCAACGAGGCGGGTCAGCTCCTCTTCGCTCTTCGAGGAGATCAAGAGGATCGGGATCTGCTTGCTGAACTCCTTTTCCCGCAGGAGCTTGGCCTTTTTGTTCCCGTCCAGCATCGGGAGCATGACATCGAGAATGATCAGGTCCGGCCTGGTTTTCGAGAATATGTAGCTGTTGGCCTCGATCCCGTTGGTGGCCGTCAGCACTTCGAATCCCGCTTCTTCCAGCGCATCGCGGGCCATGGCGAGGACAAGTTCGCTGTCGTCGACGACCAGTATCTTCTGTTTCTCCATTTGTGTACCTCCATTACCGCGCAAATATTTTCGCTATCGCCTCCGGAATGACCTGGAGCGGCAATACTTCATCGACCGCATTGAGGGCGATTGCCGCCTTTGGCATCCCGAATACCACGCTGCTCGTTTCGTCCTGGACGATGGTAACTCCTCCCAACTCCTTGATCCTGTGTAGCCCCTGAGCCCCGTCCTTCCCCATCCCTGTCAGGAGGACCCCCACAACCCGGGCCCCCTCCTCCTCGGCCAGGGAGTTGAAGAACACGTCGATGGACGGGCGGCAGCAGTTGACCGGCTCCCCCTGCACCAGCCGGACCTTCCCCTTGTCGAGCACCATGTGACAGTCGTTCGGCGCCACGAGTGCCTCGCCCGCCCTGAATGGCTGGCCGTCAACGGCCAGTCGGACCTTTATGGCGCTGTCCTGGTCGAGCCAGTGGGAAAACCCACGTGCGAAGCCGCTGGCGATGTGCTGCACGATGAACACCGCAGCGTTCAGGTTCGCAGGGAGGCTCTTCATGATCCCCATGACCGCTTTCGGCCCCCCGGTGGAAGCGCCGATGGCGAGTATGTCCCTGGGACCCTGCTGGTAACCCGCCTTCAGCTCGACCTTGGCCCCGGTCCTCGGCCAGCGCCGGATCACCTTGATCTTGGTGAGCATCCGCACCTCCTCCACAAGCCGGGCGCCGAAGTCTCCGGTGGGGTCAAGGCCGCCGATCCGCGGCTTTTCCATGACGTCCAGGGCACCTTTCTTGATGGCGGTGAAGGCGTAGTTTACTTCCTTGTCGTCCATCGTTGCCGAAAGGACGAGAATCGGCGTCGGAAAGCGTGCCATGATTATTTCGATGGCCGCCAGACCGTCCATGACCGGCATCATGATATCCATCACGATCAGATCGGGCGCCAGCCGCTCAGTCAGGGCGACCGCCTCCCGACCGTTCGCCGCTTCCCCCACGACCGTGATTTCAGCGGTGGCGTGAAAAATGTCCTTCAACACCGTCCGAACGACGGCGGAATCGTCTGCCAGCAGAACCTTGATCATCCTTTACCTCAGCACCGTTGCTGCCCGTGTCCGTTCCTGCCCCGACCCGATTCTAGTCGTTCTGATCAATAGTATACCCGATCCGGAACGCTCCCCAATGCCGCCCCTTCACAAAGACCGGCGCAGAAATGTCCCACATCTTCTCCCCGGTGTCCCGGTAATAGACCTGCATGAAGAGCTCCTGACGGTTCCTCGCCGCAGCGAGTCCCACCGGATCGTTGAACAGCCGCTTGGTGCGGTTCCCCGTCTTGTCCAGCTCCTTGTCGCCGGTCAGAGGCTTGGTGTACTTCGAGTTGTGAGTCGGGAGGTAGCCGTTGCGGTCCACCAGCACGGCAAACATCACCTGGCTGTCATTTCCCAGGTAGTCGTCCTCGATCGTCAGGATCGTCTCGTCAAGGTACGTGTCGTACCGTGTGTGGTACTTCTGGGGATCGGTGCCGGGGATGGGAACGTACTTTTCGTCGAAGATTTCGTCCAGGGTAAACCGGCCGCTGTCCACCGCCTCGATCAGGATCCTTTCCATCGCGCGGGCTCCGCTTAGGGCCTCCCCCTTCCCCTTCGACTGCAACTCCTCCTCCATCAGGTCCTTCAACCTTTCGGTGAGTTCCATGATCTCGCCGATCGCCTTCTCCGTCTCCCGCGCGCTCGACGCCACCTGCTGCGCCACGTCCCGCACCTCGGTCATCGTCTCCGCCATCTGCTCGCACGCCATCGTCTGCTGCTGCGTGGAGAGCGTGATCTCTTTCGCCGTCTTCGAGGTATCCTCCACCATCCCCATGATGCTCCCGAACGACTGCTGCACCTTGTCCACCAGGCCGGACGCCTTGTCCACAGCCTTCGTCCCCTCCTCCGTCACCATGATGGTCGAGTTCGTCGCCTTCTGGATCTCCTCGATCAGCCCTTTGATCTGGCGCGTCGCTTCCACCGTCCGCTCCGCCAGCCGCTTCACCTCCTGCGCCACGATCGCGAACCGTTTCCCCGCCTCGCCCGCACCCGCCGCCTCGATCGCCGCGTTCAGCGCCAGGAGGTTCGTCTGGTCACTGATCTCGTCGATGATCTCGACGATCCCGCCGATCTGCTGGCTGTTCTCCCCCAGCTTGAGCATGCTCTCGGCTATGCTCTGGACCTGGAGCTTCAGCCGCGCCATCCCCTCGATGGCGTTCGCCACGTCGCCGGTCCCGCCGATGCAGCTCTGGTTCGCTTCCTCCGCCATCGCTTCCACCGACTTGGCGTTGTCCGTCACGTGCTTGGCGGTGATCGCAATCTCCTCCGAGGTGGTGGTGACTTCCTGGACGGCACTCGCCTGCTGGGCAGACCCCGACGACTGCTGGGCACTGATCGCCATCATCTCGTTGGCCGAGCTGGAGAGCTGGTTGATCGCCTC
>DATJLB010000007.1:0-9635 GCA_035490915.1 Geobacteraceae bacterium | reverse complement strand
CCGCTACAACCCGCGCTCGTTCACCGCGGACCAGACGGAGCTCAACCGGTCCGTCCTCACGTTCACGGTAAAGTAAGATGCTGCCAGAAAGGACGAGGGCAGGCATGATGCCTGCCCTTTCCTTTTAGACAAGGATACCTTGCTATGCGCACCAGCAGCGACCGGCCGGACGCCGGCCAGCCCGGTGAGGAGGACCGACTCCCTTCGGTGCGGAAGGTGTTCCTGTACTTTCTGCTCCTGGGATTCATCAACATCGGCGGTCCGGTCGCGCAAATCACCATGATGTACAATCACATGGTCGAGAAGGAGCGGTGGCTCTCCAAAGACCGCTTCACCAGGATCATGGCGTTCTGTCATCTTCTCCCGGGGCCGGAAGCGCTGCAGCTTGCGATCTATGTCGGTTATCTCAGGCTGGGGGTTATCGGCGGGACGGTTGCGGGGCTCACCTTCATCGTGCCCGGGGCGCTCGGAATGATCGGAATGAGTTACCTGTACGTCACGTACGGGAACCTGCCGCAGGTGCAGGACATGCTGCTCGTCCTCAAGCCCGCGGTCCTCGGGATTATTGCTGCGGGGATCATCAAGCTTGGCGGGGCGGCCATCCGGACGGTATTTCTTGCCATACTGGTGGCCGTTGCTGTGCTGGCGATGTTTTTTGCCCGGCTTGATTTTCTGGTTGTGCTGTTCGGGGCGGGCGTGCTGAACCTGGCGTACGCCGAGTTGGGGCCACGAATCGGAAAACCGGGTTGGGCGCTGTTCGCGCCGGTTGCCGTAGCAGGAGTCAAGGCCCCGGCCGCGACCGGCGCCGGCTGGCTCGCGATGTCGTGGCTCTTCCTCAAAACGGGCCTCTTCAGCTTCGGCGGCGCTTATGCATCCCTGATTTTCGTCGAGCGCGGCGCCGTTGAGCGCTTTCACTGGCTGACCGGCGGTCAACTGCTCGACGGCGTCGCGATGAGCGTAGCGACGCCCGGGCCGTTCATGCTGTTCACCACGTTCGTCGGCTACCTTGCCAACGGTGTCGGAGGGGCGGTCCTGGCAACGTTCCTGGTGTTCCTCCCGTCCTTCGTATTCGTCATCTTCGGCACGCGTCATCTCGAAAGGGCCCGCAACCAGCGCCACGTCCAGGCCTTCCTGGCGGGGGCGAGCGCCGCCGTGGTCGGCGTCATAGTGGTCGTCTCCTGGAAACTCGTCCCCGACGCACTGGTCGGCGTTTCCGGGTACGCGATTGCCGCCGTGTCGTTCCTGGCGATCGTATGGCGAAAAATCGACGTCGCGGCGATCGCCATCGCGGCGATGGTTTCAGGGGGCGTGTTTGCCCTGGTCCATCCTTTACTCCGGTGAATCCTTATTCTCGCGGTGTCGCAGTCCCAACGCCTGCGTGCCCTTGGTTTCCGAGGGGTGCAGGCAAAGGCTAAAAAAAGCCACATCCGAGGATGCGGCTTTTTTCATAGCGGCTGGTAGTCAATTTTATTTTTATGTTGCCACCTTTATATTTTGGTGGCCGACATTTTCAGTAGCCAAGTATATTTAGTTCAGTTGTTGTTGTGTTGTTGTGATAAGCAGGGTACGAAAACTACTCCACCGTCACGCTCTTCGCCAGGTTCCGTGGCTGATCCACGTCGGTCCCTTTGAGGACCGCCACGTGGTAAGCGAGGAGTTGCATCGGCACGGAGAGGAGGATCGGGGCCAGGTCGTCGCTGTCGAGCGGGACTTCGAGGACGACCTCCGCCTTGCGTCTGATTTCCTCGTCACCCTCCGAGCAGACCGCGATCACCCGCCCGCTCCGGGCGATCACCTCCTCCATGTTGGAGACCACCTTTTCGTAGTTGCCGTTTCGGGGGGCGAGGACGACCACCGGCATGTTCTCGTCGATCAGGGCGATCGGGCCGTGCTTCATCTCTCCCGCCGGGTACCCCTCGGCATGGATGTAGGAGATCTCCTTCAGCTTCAGCGCCCCCTCAAGGGCGATCGGATAGTTGATGCCGCGGCCGAGGTAGAGGAAATCCCGGGCGTTCATGAACCCCCGGGCGATCTTCTCCACCTCGCCGTTCATCTTCAGGGTGGCCTCCAAAAGCACCGGGATTTTCACCAGGGAGGCGATCATGGCCCCGCCTTTCTCCCGGTCGATGGCGCCGACGGTCCGGCCGAGCTTGATGGTGAACAGGTAGAGGGCAGCCAGTTGCGTCACGAACGCCTTGGTGGAGGCGACCCCGATCTCCGGGCCGGCATGGGTGTAGATAACCCCGTGCGCCTCCCGGGCGATGGAGGAGTCGACCACGTTGCAGATGGCGACGTTCTTCGCTCCCCGGGCCTTCCCCTCCCGCATGGCCGCCAGCGTGTCGGCGGTCTCCCCCGACTGGGAGATGAGGATCATGAGGGTCCGGTCGGTGACGACCGGGTTGCGGTAGCGGAATTCGGAGGCGATGTCCACCTCTACCGGGATGCGGCAGTGCTCCTCGATCAGGAATTTCCCCACCAGTGCCGCGTGCCACGAGGTGCCGCAGGCGATGATCGTGATCCGCTCGACCGCTGCGAGCTCCTCGTCGGTGAGCCGCAGGTCTTCCAGGTAGGCGTCGCCCGACTCCTCCAGGAGCCGACCGGCGATGGTGTCGCGCACCGCCCGCGGCTGCTCGAAGATCTCCTTCAGCATGAAATGCCGGTACCCCCCTTTTTCCGCCATCAGGGGGGACCAGTCGATGTGACGCGGCGTCTTGTCCAAAGGCTTCCCGGCAACGGTGGAAAAGGCGATGGCGCCGTCGCGGCAGACCACCATCTCGCCGTCCTCCAGGAAAACCATCTCCCGGGTGTGGGCGAGAATGGCGGGGATGTCGGAGGCGACGTAAAACTCTTCCGTGCCGAGGCCGACCACCATCGGGGAGCCGAGCTTCGCGGCGATCAGGGTGCCCGGCTCCTTTTCACAGAGGACACAGACCGCGTACGCCCCGCGCAGTTCAGCGAGCGCCTGGCGGACCGCCTCCTCGAAGCTGCCGGCCGACCCGAGCCGCTCTTCGATCAGATGGGAGATCACCTCGGTGTCGGTCTCGCTCCGGAAGGTATGACCGAGTTCCCGCAGCCGTTCCTTCAACGTGAGGTAGTTTTCGATGATGCCGTTATGGACCACCACCACTGAGCCGGCCTGGTGCGGGTGGGCGTTTATTTCCGAGGGCCTGCCGTGGGTGGCCCAGCGGGTGTGGCCGATGCCGATGGTGCCGGCGAGCGGGTGCTCCGCCACCTGACGCTCCAGGTTGATCAGCTTTCCCTCGCTCCGCCTCACGGCCGACTGGCCGTCGCGGATGGTGCAAATACCGGCGGAGTCGTACCCCCGGTACTCCAGCTTTTTCAGGCCATCGAGAATTATCGGCGTCGCTTCACGAATGCCGATGTAGCCTACAATTCCGCACATGTCGAACTCCGTTCGAAGTTCAAGGTTCAATGTTCAAGGGTTGAAAACGTCGAACATTGAACGTTGAACAGCTTATTTTTTCAACCGCCACCCTTCCTTGTTCACCTGGGGGGTGCGGGCGATGGCGAGCGAGTCGGGGGGGACGTCCCGGGTTACCGTGGTTCCGGCGGCGATCAGGGAGTTGCGGCCAATGGTGACCGGGGCGACGAACTGCACGTCGCTTCCGACGAACACGTCGTCCTCGATGACCGTCCGGTGTTTTTTCACTCCGTCGTAGTTGCAGGTGATGGTGCCGCAGCCGACGTTCACATTGGCCCCGATAGTCGCGTCCCCGAGGTAGGTGAGGTGGGATGCCTTCGACCCCCTCCCCAGGACCGCCTTCTTGGTTTCCACGAAATTGCCGATCTTGACGTGATCCATGAGCTCCGTTCCCGGCCTGAGATGGGCCATCGGTCCGACCGCCACGTCGTCATGGATGAGGGAATCGGTCATGACCGACCCCGCCTTTACGGTCACGCCGGCGCCGATCCTGCACCCCGAGATCACCGCCGACGGCTCGATCACGCAGCGGGCCCCGATCGCGGTCGCGCCCGAGATATGGACGTTGGGATGAATGACGGTGTCCTGCCCGATCTCGACTCCTTTGTCGAGGTAGGTGGTGGCGGGATCGAGCAGGGTGACTCCCGACAGCATCAGGGTCTCGTTGATCCGGCGGCGGAGCACCGTGGCCGCGGCGGCTAGCTGGACACGGTCGTTCACCCCCATGACCTCCTCGGGGTCGGACACCGGAAACGAGAGGCAGAGCTTCCCTTGGCCCGCCGCCTCCGTCACGATGTCGGTGAGGTAGTACTCACCCTGCGCGTTGTCGTTCCGGAGGTTTGCGACGGCGGCGAACAGGAAATCCGCCTCGACGCAGTAAATGCCCGAGTTTATCTCGGTGATGCCCCTTTCCTCGCAGGTTGCGTCCTTTTCTTCGACGATCCTGAGGATCCTCCCCCCCTCTCGCGTCACCACCCTGCCGTAGCCGTAGGGGTTCGTCAGATGGGTGGTCAGGACCGTGACCGTTGCCTGGCGGGCTTCGTGCTGGGTGAGCAGTTCACGCAGGGTTTCCGGGCGGATGAGCGGCACGTCACCGCAGAGGATCAGGATTCTCCCGGCCTTCCCCGTGAGGTGTTCCCGGGCGCACGCCACGGCGTGGCCGGTGCCGAGTTGCTCCGCCTGGACGGCGAAGGAGATGTCGCTTTGCCCGTCGAAGTATTCCTGCACCATCTCAGCCTGGTGGCCAACCACCAGGACCACCCTGGATGCCCCCGCCTCCCGTGCCGCCTCGACCGGCCAGTCGATCATCCGCCCCCCCGCCAGGGGGTGCAAGACCTTCACCAGCCCGGACTTCATCCTCGTCCCTTTGCCGGCTGCGAGCACCAGCGCCGCTATGTTCTCCATCCCCAACCCTCCCGTCAGCCTTCACCATTCAGCGACCCCGGACTGTCTGTCCGGAGTATCTGAATCTGCCTACTTTAAACGATAGGCCGCTGCCGCGTCAAGGAATTAACGGAGCACCGGTCCTTGTCAATTTATCTTTACATATCGGGTAGTTCTGATTATAGTTTCGCCAGGAGGGAACGCAATGGGCATTCCGGAGGACGTCGCTCTCTTTGAGCAGCGCCTGAGCGATCTGATAATCAAGTACGAGCAGTATTTTCTCGGTCTCGAAAAACGGGAACCCTTGCGGCTTCTCGGCGAGGTTGAAGGCCTGTCGAGGAAATACCAGGGGTTTCAGATCATCAACACCATGACCAAGTTCAAGTTTAACGCCGCCATCGCCCGCCTCAACAGTTACAAGCAGTACTGGACCCGGATCAACCGCCAGATCGAGGAGGGGAAGTACTCCCGGGACCGGTTCAAGATGGAGATGCACCAGAAAGACAAAGCCGCCACCCCCAGCAAAACCGCTGAGGACGCCGCAAAGGAAAAGCATGCCATCAGCCCTGAAGCCGAGATGGTTTTCCGTAGCTACCTCGAGGCGCGCAAGGCCTGCCACCTGCCGGCCGACAACATCACCCCCGAGATGATCGCCGCCGCCATCGAAAAGCAGAAGCCGCTCATCATCAACAAGTTTCATTGCAAGGGGGTTGAGTTCAAGGTGGTCATCGAACAGGGAATGCCGAAGATCAAGGCCCGTCCCAAACTTTAAGAACTGTTCAAAGTTCAACGTTCAGGGTTCGAAGTTGTTTAACCTTGAACCTTGCACCTTGAACCTTGAACTGGTTATGAAAGTCATCCTCGTTGCCATACATCCGTACCCCTCCCCCCAGGCCGTTCCGCTGGCCAACGCCTTGCTCAAGAGCTGCCTCGCTGCTGACGAGGGGCTTGCCGGGAAGATCACGGTCGAGCTCCGCGACTTCTTCGTCGGCGAGAACCCCGTGGCATGCGCCGCAGCGCTTATCGCCGAAAATCCCGATGTCGTAGGCTTCTCCTGCTACCTCTGGAACAGGAAAGGGTGCCGTGATATTGCCATGGAGCTGCGCCGGCAGCTGCCAGGGGCGATCCTCTTCGCCGGCGGCCCCGAGCCGACCGCCGACCCGGAGGGGATGCTCCGCGACATCCCCCTCGATTTCCTGATCCTCGGCGAGGGGGAATTCACTTTCGTCGAGGCCATGGCGCGCCTCTCCGCCGGCAGGCCGGTATCCGTCGTGGCGGGGCTCGCCTGCCGCGAGGGGGAGTCCATCACGACATCGCAGCGCACGCCGGTCGAGCTGCTCGACACCATCCCGTCCGCCTATGTTTCGGGTATGCTTCCAGCTGACATATACAACGGAGCGCTCTGGCAGCTTTCCCGGGGATGCGATTTTGCCTGTTCTTTCTGTTTCGACCAGAAAGGGGTAAAGGGGGTGCGCAGTTTTTCCCTGGCGCGGGTCGAGAGCGAACTCGCCTGGTTCGTCAGCAACCGGGTGCCCCAGGTTTTCGTACTCGACTCCACCTTCAACCGTAACGTTAAGCGGGCCAAGGAGGTGCTTCGCCTGATCGGGCGGAGCGCATCCCATATCCACTTCCACTTCGAGGTGCGGAGCGAGTTCATCGACGAGGAGATGGCGCGCCTCTTCGCCCGGATCTCCTGCTCCCTGCAGATCGGCCTGCAAAGCGCAGATCCGCGTATCCAGCAGGGGGTCCGCAGGATCTTCAATCCCGACGGTTTTACCGCCAGCATCGCCCTCCTGAACGAGGCGGGGGCGGTGTTCGGTTTCGACCTGATCTACGGACTTCCGGGCGACACCCTGGCCGGCTTCGAAAAGAGCCTCGACTTTGCCCTCGCCCTCTACCCGAACCATCTGGATATCTTCCCCCTGGCGGTTCTCCCCGGTACCGAGCTGGCGGGTCGGGCGGACCACCTTGGCCTGGACCGTCTGCCGGACCCTCCTTACACGCTCCGGAGCACCCCGACCTTTCCGTCCGGGGATATGTCCGAGGCGGCCCGTCTCGCCTCCGCCTGCGACATTTTCTACAGCCGGGGGAGGGCGGTCGCCTGGTTCAACGCGGTGCGAGCACCCCTGCACCTCACTCCTTCGGCTTTCCTCAAGGGTTTCGGCCGCTGGCTGGCGGATGCGCGAGGGAGAGAGATTGCCGAGGAGGACCTCACGGATGAAGAGATCTGGCAGCTGCAACGTGGTTACCTGACCCACCTCTTTTCCGGTCGACGCAAAAAATTCCTTCCGGTCGCCCTCGATCTGGTCGACTATCACTACTATTTTGCTGTGGCGCTCCTGGCACCGCAGCCTGACCTTCCGACCGACCGGGAACTGGCACAGACGGACCTCCTGGCTGTGCGCTTCACCCTCGCGCCGGGCGCCCGTCTGGCGGCGTTCAACTACGAGATCTTCGATCTCCTGGAGGCGGGGGAGGTCGAACTTGCGGAATTCGTTGCCTGCTTCGATCGGGGAGGCTCATGGGCGGTCATCTATCCCCGCGGCGGCGAGGTCTTTACCGAGTCGCTCATCGAGCCGTATTACCTGCTCCTTGCACGGCTGGACGGGGAGACGCCGGCGGCGGACCTGGCCGCCGCTCTTGAAATTACCGCCGACGAGGCCGTTTCGTTCCTGGAGTTTGCCGTCGCCGAAGGGATCGCCGTCACGAGCGAGGGAGGGGTGGGCAGATGACGGACCTGCTGCGGATTGCCGATACCCTGGCGGAGGAGATGGAGCGCCTGACCTTTTCCCCGCCGGTCGCCTACGTATACAACCCTCTCATCTACGCCCGGAGCCCCCATGCGCTCTACCTTGACCGCTACGGGGAGGGGCCGAAGGAAGCGGTTTTCCTCGGCATGAACCCGGGACCATGGGGGATGACTCAGACCGGGGTGCCGTTCGGCGAGATTTCCCTGGTGAGGGAGTGGCTCGGAATCGACGGGGAGGTGGGGAAGCCCCCCCGCGAACACCCGAAAAAAAAGGTCGAAGGTTTCTCCTGTCGGCGGAGCGAGGTGAGCGGCCGGCGCCTCTGGGGGCTTTTCCAGGCCCGGTTCGGGGTCCCGGCGCGGTTTTTTGACCGGTTCTTCGTACTCAACTACTGCCCGCTCCTCTTTCTCGACACCGACGGCCGCAACCTCACCCCCGACAGGCTGAAACCGGCGGAACGGGAGCGGCTGCAGGCTTCATGCGACCGGGCGCTGCGGCATTCCATCGAATGCCTCCGGCCGGCGCGCGTCATCGGGGTCGGAAACTTTGCCGCGCAGCAGGCGGAGAGGGCGCTTGGCGGGCTCGCCATTCCGGTGGGACGGATCCTGCACCCGAGCCCGGCCAACCCGACCGCCAACCGGAGCTGGGAGGAAACGGTCCTGCGACAGCTCGCGGACCAGGGGGTGGTACTCTAGCAGGTTGTTGAAAAACAGCCATCTCGCCGCCGTCCTCGAAAGCCCATTGTGCGGCGTAGCGCAGCTACGCCTCCGCTGGGCTTTCTGCGGGTGCGACGATCTGACTATTTTTGAACAACCTGAGTTTTTCAACAGCCTCCGAGAATATCCTTCACGGTTGCAGATCTGCATGAATCGCCTACACTTAAAGAGTAACTGACACGTGGAGGCGGAAGTGGAAATCGTTGCGGCATTCCTCGGGGCGGTACTGATCGTGGGGGTACTCTGGGAGGGGTTCGAGACCATCGTTCTCCCCCGCCGGGTGACCCGCCGCTTCCGCATGACCCGGTTCTTCTACCGGCGGACCTGGAAACCCTGGTCGAAGATGGTCCGCTCCTTCATCCCCGCCAGGCGGCAGGAGACCTGGCTGAGCGTATTCGGTCCGCTGTCGCTTCTCTTTCTCCTGAGTGTCTGGGCGGTGGTCCTGATCATCGGCTTTGCCCTGCTCCACTGGGCGCTTGGTTCGGCTATCATGACCCAGGACGGGAGCGCCGGCTTCTTCACCGACCTCTACCTGAGCGGCACCACCTTTTTCACCCTCGGGTTGGGGGACGTCGTTCCCCGCTCCACCCTGGCGCGCCTGTTCGTCGTGGCCGAGTCGGGGATGGGGTTCGCCTTCCTCGCCCTCGTCATCGGCTACCTCCCCGCCCTCAACCAGTCGTTCGCTCGCCGTGAGGAGAACATCTCGCTCCTCGACGCCCGCGCCGGCTCCCCCCCCACCGCCTCGGAAATGCTCCGCCGTCATGGCCACGAGCGGGGGATGGAGGCGCTCCGCCAGCTCCTCCACGAGTGGGAGCGCTGGTCCGCGGAGTTCCTCGAAGGGCATCTCTCGTATCCGGTCCTCGCCTATTTCCGCTCCCAGCACGACAACCAATCGTGGCTCGGCGCTCTTACGGCGACCCTCGATACCTGTGCCCTCGTCATGGCGGGTGTCGAGGGGGCGTGCGAGCGCCAGGCGGAGCTCACCTTCGCGATGGCCCGCCATGCTGTGGTCGATCTCTCCCTGGTCTTCCGGACCAGGCCGCAGGAGCCCAAACACAACCGCCTGCCGTCGGCAAAGCTGGCCGAGCTGCGGGCTGTCCTGGCCGAAAGCGGCGTGAAGCTCCATGAAGGGGAGGCCTTCGAGAAGAGACTGGCGGAGTTGCGCTGGCTGTACGAACCTTACATCCATGCCCTCTCCAGCTACTTCCATGTCAGTGTTCCCCCCTGGGTCGCAGCGGAGAAGAGGCTGGACAACTGGCAGGCGAGCGTCTGGGAGCGGCGCAGCGCTGACAGGAAGTCGGCCAAAGATATTGAAATTGGAAGAGGGGAGCATTTCTGAGGGGGATT
>DATJLB010000006.1:0-2886 GCA_035490915.1 Geobacteraceae bacterium | reverse complement strand
GGCAGCGCAGATGCTGAGGACGGCATTGTCCCTCTCCTGCCTGCTCGGCAAGCCGTTCCGGATGTACAATATCCGGAAAGGGCGTGAGAGGCCGGGCCTTGCTCCACAGCATCTGGTAGCGGTAAGGGCGGCACAATGCCTCGGCCGGGCTGAGGTGAGCGGTGACGAGAAGGGCTCCACCGAGATATCCTTCTCCCCTCGCGGCGTGACAGGTGGTGACTTCGAGTTCGACATCGGTACTGCCGGCTCTACCTCGTTGGTTATCCAGACCCTTATTCCCTCACTCCTTTTCGGCAGAGCGAAGGGACGGGTAACCCTTACGGGTGGAACCCACGTTCCCTTCAGTCCGTCGTTCCACTACCTTGCGGGGGTGTTCGCTCCTTTTCTCAGGCGGCTAGGGGCCGAGCTTCGCCTGGAGATCGAATCGTACGGGTTTTATCCCAGGGGGGGAGGGCGGATCTGGGCAGAGACGACCCCTTTCGGAGAGATGATTCCGTTGCGGGCCGTGAAGCGGGGCGAACTTGTACGGCTGGACGGCATATCCGCGGTGGGGAACCTCCCTCTCTCTATCGCGGAACGGCAAAAAAACGCCCTCCTGGAAACCCTCCTCCCCGAGGTGCGCCATCGAAATATGCCAGTCAGGATCGGTATCCAAAGGGTGCCCGGGCCGGGTCAGGGGACCTTTGCTTTTATCAGGGGGGAGTTTGCCGACAGCGTCGCCGGTTTCACGTCCCTCGGTGCCCGGGGGAAGAGGGCCGAGGCTGTCGGAGAGGAGGCTGCGCGGGAGTTCCTGGCCTATCATGAAACGAAAGGGGCTCTCGACCCGCACCTTGCCGACCAGGTCGTGCTCTACCTTGCCCTCTGCGCGGAGGAGTCGGTTTTTACCACCTCCTGCATCACCCGTCACCTCCTGACCAATCTTTGGGTTATCGGCATGTTTCGCGAGTTCCGGTATCGGATCGATGGTGAGCTTGGGGGGGCGGGTGCGGTTATGATCAATCCGGCCGAACCTGAAAAGCAGAACTCGGGTGGCGCTGGTCGGGCGGTCGATGTTCCATGACCTTTTTGGCTGGTCAGGGAGGTGTCATGATTGTTGTCGAAACGTACAAGGGAAGGTCGGTCACCGAGCATCGGGTAGAGATCGTCGAGCGGAAGGGGACCGGGCATCCGGACCAGATCTGCGACTCCCTCATGGAGGCGATCTCAATTGCCCTCTCGCGGGAATACCTGCGTGCATTCGGCATGATCCTTCACAATAACATCGACAAGGGGCTCCTGGCAGCGGGACAGGTGGAGAAGCATTTCGGCGGGGGAAGAGTTGTTCGCCCGATGGAGCTCACCATTGGTGACAGGGCCACATTTCGCGCAGGGGGAAAGGAGATTCAGGTCGCCGAGATCGCCGTCGATGCAGGTCGGCGCTGGATAGGGGAGAACCTCCGCTTCGTCGACCCTGAGCGGCATCTGGTGTTCCGGGTTATCCTCGCGCCGGGCTCCGAGGAGCTGAGCGACATCTTTGCCCGCCCCGGCGAGGTGATGGTGGCCAACGACACCTCTGCCGCGGTTGGCTACTATCCGTTAAGCCCCACGGAGAAGGCGGTGCTGGGTCTGGAGCGGTTCCTTAACGGCAGGGAGTTCAAGGAGACGTACCCCGAAACCGGAGAAGACGTCAAGGTTATGGGGATGCGACGCGGGCGGGAGCTCGACCTGACTGTGGCCATGCCCCTCCTCGCTCGGTTTGTCACGTCGGAGCACGACTATTGGATGCGGAAGGAGATGATCCTCGGTGCAATGAGGGGATTTCTGAGTACCATCGGCGGGTTCAGTCGCACGGTGCTCCACTTCAATGCTCTTGATGCACCGGGGCGGGGGCTTGGCGGGGTTTACCTGAGTCTGCTCGGGACCTCGGCCGAGGACGCCGATTCGGGACAGGTGGGGCGGGGAAACCGGGTAAACGGTCTCATCTCGATGAACAGGCCGATGGGGACGGAGGCGGCTGCCGGCAAAAATCCGGTGAGCCACGTGGGAAAGATCTACAATGTTCTCGCCCACAAGATGGCGCGGGACATCTACGAGGAGATCGAGGGTATAAAGGAGGTGTATGTTCTCCTGCTCAGCCGGATCGGTGTTCCCATCGACCGGCCGCAGATGGCCTCCGCCCAGCTTCTGCTGGAAAAGGGGCGCAGGATGGGCGAGATCACCCGGCAGGTGGAAGATATCCTTGATCGTGAACTGGCCGCCATTGCAACTTTTTGTGGGGCGCTGACCCGGGGCGAATACCCTGTTTCTTAGGCCGCATGCGGCCTTGCGGCTAAGACGATAACCTCTTCTCAACGGTGATGAGATCCACCAGCTCTGCACCCGCCTTGGCTATCTCCTTGAGTGCCCGTGCGGAATCGCCCGGCTTGAGGTCCACCCCTTTGACGGCGTCCGTCAGGATCGTAACGGAAAAGCCCTGCTTTACCCCGTCCAGCGCCGACTCGCGGATGCAGTAGTCGGTGGCGAGGCCGCCTATGTAAATTCGCTCCGTCCCGAGCTCATCCAAGAGGTCGGGAAGGGGGGTCCCTTGGTCGGTTACCGCCAGCAACGCGGAATAGTCGTCTTTCTCCGGCTCCATCCCCTTGGAAACGACCGTCGCTTCGGCAGGGAGCCTGAGGAGAGGATGGAAGCGAGCTCCCTCGGTCCCCTGCACGCAGTGGGTGGGCCACAGACCGCCGAATTGCCTGAAATGGCGGGTCATTGCAGGATGCCAGTCGCGGGAAGCGAAGACGGGGAGCCCTCTCGCACGGAAGATCTCGATGTAGCGGTTTAAGACCGGAATTATCGTATCACCCTCAGGAACCGCCAGACTCCCTCCGGGGCAGAAATCGACCTGGACATCAACGATCA
>DATJLB010000005.1:0-3028 GCA_035490915.1 Geobacteraceae bacterium | reverse complement strand
CGATCCAGCGGCTAAGCAAGACGAGGCATATAACAGAGAGGCGCGGCACTATCTGTTTTTGGCCGTACGCCACCTGAGATACAGAGGGACCGAGTCTGCGCCTTGGGCTGACAGGAGTAAGTATCGCAGTGCGTCGCGTGGAAAAATCAATGGTAAATTTTCAGGACATCGTGAGCTTGGTGGTGGCCCATAGATAAATCGTCCCGCTAGGCTCTCTTTGTAACGCTTTTTCTGCCCTTGTTCATTACTCACCAGATGTACTCCCGGGCGATCTCCCGCTTGTCGTGTCCGGAAAGGACATGGAACACCCGGAGCCGCTTCAGCTTCACCGGCGACAGGCTCCCGAGGGGAAGGTAGACGATCTTCTTGTCGAGACGGCTGGCGATCTGCCGGAAGACGCTGCGTGGCGGCCGGGGAGCCGCGTAGACCACGTGCCGCTCCCGGGAATAGTCGAGGGCCGCCAGAAGCAGCACCTCCGCCTTCGTCCGGGCAAACGCGTAGTCCCGGTCCTGCCAGACGTCGAGCATCCGGTGCGGCGGATAGGAGAGGACGAAGCCGCCGTACTCGCAGCGGGAGATCCCCGGACCGACGATGTTATCCACCGGGGGGGTGGCGTAAAAGGCCATGTCCGACTCCTGCTCGTGCTCGCCGAGCCAGGTCATCCGGTAGGGGAACCGGTCGTTCCCCCGGTCCTCGTCGAAGACGACCACCACGCTCCCCACCCCCCCCGTAATCCGCTGGTTCTCCCGCACGTAGATCCTCCCTTCGTGCAGGTTGCGAATGGTCTCCCGCATGTCGATCCCGTCCAGAAGCGACACCGAGAACGGCTCGACCCGTCCCCCCTCCTCGGAGAGCTGGCGGGCCCCCTTTTTCTTCAGGAACCTGCCGTAATCCTCGATCACCACGTCTTCGGGGGGGTACGAGCAGATGGCGTCGGTGTCGAATCCCGCGAGCCACTCGCCGGGGCGCCGCTCCCGCTTCCGCTGGAGAAAGCGGAGCTGGGAGAGCCCCTTCTCCTCCCGCCGCGGCCGGGGCCGGAAGCGGATCCGCCGGCTCGCCTCCCAGAGGTCCTCGGGGCGAAGCCGCACGGTCGGGATGTCGGCCGTTTCCCGCTGCCACGGGTAGTGGCTGGCGAGGCGCCAGACCGCGTAAGCGAAGTTGTCGTCCACGCAGGCGCGAGCGGAGGTGAGCATCTGGTAGAGGTCGGGGAGGAGCTGCCCGGCGAGAAGGGCGTAATTGCGGGCAAAGCGGAAAAAGGCGCGCCGCTGCCAATGGTGGACCGTCTCCCCCGTTTCCTGGCGGTAGTGGCGGGCCGCCTCCTGGAAAAGCCTGAACATCACCCGTTGCCGGTCGGGCATCTCCCCTGCCACGCCGACATGACGGGCGCTCAGGTCAAGCGATGAGCGCAGCACCTCTTCTTCCGAGGCCTGCCGCTTTCCCCCCTCGATCAGCTCGAACAGGGTGAACCGACGGCGCAGGCTCCCCTCCCCCCGCTCCGGTTCGGGGGGAAGCTCCCCCCGCCGCAGCTCAAAGAGAGCGGAGAGAAACGGGAACTCTCCCAGGACTTCACGGACGGAATCGGGGTGGAGGTTGAAGAGACGGACCCCTTCCCGCCTCACCCGGCCGAACGGCTCCGCCTGGGGGGAGGCTGTAAACCCCTTCACCCGCTCCAGGTGGTACATGCCGCAGACCAGGAGGACCCGCTCGTGCCTTTTGGAGAGCTGCTGGAGGCGAAAGGCCATCCCCTTCTCCCGGCGGAGGTCTTCCCGGTCGGGGGGGAGATCCCGGAAGGCGCCGACGAACTCCCGGTAGTAAGCGGCGAGCCCGATGCGCTGGACCGCATAGGAATCGGGGACCGGCTCGTTGTGGAGGGGATAGTCGTCCAGGTCGAGGTCGATCAGCTGGAGGGGGATGTTCCGCTCCAGGGCCAGGCGGCCCGCCTCCGCCAGGGGATCGGCCGGCTCGATCATGAGATAGACGTCCTGGGGGAGCTCCTCCGCAGGCTTCCCCTTCAGGAGCGCGGCGGCGCTCACCTGGTAGGTGAGGACCGAAACCTGGGGGAGCCGCTCGATGGCGCGCAGGAAGGGTGCTTCCAGGGTGGCTGGGAGCTCGATGGCTATGCAGTCGGGCTCGACCGCCCTGACCGCCTCCCGCACCAAGTGGGCGAACTCCATCCGGTAGTGGAGGATCGGGAGGGCGTGGATATTACCGAACTGTTCGAGGTGAAGTCGGTGGGGCATGGTGAATCCGTGAACGGTGAATAGTGATGAACGCTGGGATTTTACTAAAATCTGATCAGTTCAGTATGGGATTGCAGCTTACTCGATACTGGCGTGAACTGCGGGGTGCCGTTGCTGATTTCGCCGCCGAGCATGTAGATACCCGGCAGACGGGCAAAGATGAAGACATCGTTCACCGACGCCTCCTCTCGCAGATTCAGCTTTTTGGTCGCATCGAGGACTATTTCTCCCAGCTTGCGCTCGTTAGCTGGGAAAAGCTGGGGCGTCGATATTTCGATGACCCAAATAAATTCCGGCATTTCCTGGCCCAGCAACTTGCATATCCTGGGGTCTTCCCTGGTACCTTCCCAGTCGCGCAATCCACACAGGTGCGCGACATATTCCGTTGTCGTCATGCCTTGCGCCCTGAAAACCACCTGCTGCTTCGCCGTCCAATCGACAAGCCGGGCAATCCATTTGTTCTCAGTACCCGCGAGACTCGGCAACAGAGAGTAGAGGATGTTGAGGGCAATGGCCTCGGCCTGCATCCCGCCGTACAAGATGCCGGGGCGGAAAATCTCGACAACGTAATCTACCTTGTCGTTTTCGATGTAGAGGCGGGGAATGCAGAAGTTCGGGCCGAAATTGTCGTCATGCCCGAGAAAGCTGCTTGTCCAGCTCTCGCTCGGGACATAGCCGACCCCTTCCCCGATGTGGAAGTAGGAAATATCGGCGTTTGGCGCCCACGTGTCCTTGTTGAAGGTGTGGCCATAGATCGGAATGATGTGTTTTGCCTCTTCCCGCAGCTC
>DATJLB010000004.1:0-2692 GCA_035490915.1 Geobacteraceae bacterium | reverse complement strand
CGTGATCCTGCCGAGCCGCAGCAGGTTCATGGCCGCCACCGAGTTGCCGGAAGGGATAACACCGTCGTAGGCAGTACGAGCCTTGACCTGCAACTGCTCGGCGTCGCCACCGGTCTCGAAGAGTCCACTCCCGTCGGGGCTGCCGAACAGGTGCAGCATCTCGCCGGTGAAGCGGCGCGCCTCGTCCAGGTAGCCGGCATCAAGGGTCGCCTCATACAGCTCGATCTGGCCCCAGACATAGAAAGCGTAATCCTCTAGGAAGGCCGGCACGGACGCCCTCCCCAGGTGATGGCTCCGCATCAGCCTCTCGTCCGGTCTCACCAGGCTGTCCCGGACAAAAGAGGCAACTTTCCGGGCTGCGGACAACCACCTTTCATCACCGGTCACCGCCCCGCCCCGGGCCAGGGCGGCGATCGCCAGCCCGTTCCAGGCAGTAAGCACCTTCTCGTCCCGAAGCGGCCGGATCCGCTCCTCCCGCACCCCCAGCAGGAGCGTCCGCCACCGTTCCAGGTCAGCGGCCAGGAGTTCGGGAAGAATCCCCTCCCGCTCGGCGAACGCCTCCAGCGGCTCACGCAGGTGGAGGATGTTCGCCCCCTCGAAATTCCCTTTTTCCGTGACGTCGAACAGCCGGCAGAAAAGCCGGGCATCGTTCTCCCCCAGCACCTCTTCGACCTGCTCCGGCGTCCATACGTAATACCGCCCCTCCTCCCCTTCCGTATCGGCGTCCTGGCCAGAGCAAAACCCACCTCCCGGCGCGGCCATTTCCCGCAGGAGATAGGTGAAAACCTCCTCCGCACAGCTCCGGTGGAACGGGTCGCCGGTCGCCTGAAACGCCTCAAGATACGCGAGGGCGATCAGGGCCTGATCGTAGAGCATCTTCTCGAAGTGAGGGACGAGCCACTGCCGGTCCACGGCGTAGCGGTGAAAGCCGAAGCCGAGCTGGTCGCAGACCCCGCCGCGACGCATCATCCGGAGCGTTTGGTCGGCCATCCGGAGCGCTTCGCCCGAGCCGGTCCGCCGCCAGTGACGCAGGAGAAAGCTGACGTAGTTGGGCATAGGGAACTTGGGGGCGTCGCCGAACCCGCCGTGGACTGGGTCGAACATCTGGCCAAGCTGGTCAAAGGCGCGGTCGAAGATCTCCGCCCCTTCGAGCTCGCCGGGAGAGGGAACGGAAGAAGTAGTGAGCGCCTGGAGGACAGCCGCGCAGTTCTGCAGCACGATTTCACGGCGGGTGCGCCAGAGGAGGGCAATCTGCTCCAGGAACTGGATCAGCCCGGGCATCCCCCCCCGTCCATGCTTCGGCAAGTACGTGACGGTCAGGAACGGCTGCCGGTCGGGGGTCATGATCACCTGGAGGGGCCAGCCGCCCCCCCCGGTCATCATCTGCGCCACCGCCATGTACTGGTCGTCGATGTCGGGGCGCTCCTCCCGGTCCACCTTGATCGCCACGTAGTCGCGGTTGAGGACCTCCGCCACCTCCCGGTCCTCGAACGACTCGTGCTCCATCACGTGGCACCAGTGGCAGGTGGCGTAGCCGATAGAGACAAAGAGTGGCTTATCCTCGGCCGCCGCCTTGGCGAACGCCTCCTCCCCCCATGGATACCAGTCCACCGGGTTTTCCGCATGCTGCAGCAGATACGGGCTGTCGGCAAAGATCAGCCGGTTGAACCGCTCGCCCCCATCCGGCGGCAGGGCGCCCTTGTCCATCTCGATCAGGCTCCGCAGCTTTGCGCCGGCATCCGTCCGGTCGGCACTCTTTTCCATGGCTCCCCCTTCCCTGTACGCATCACAAACAGTATACCAGATTATCGATTGCCCCCCGCCGGACGGTCGTGTAGTATTGGCAACGGACGCATCCTTCCAGAGGTTCAGATGAAGACCTTTGTCACCGCCCTCATCATCCTTCTCGCCGTCGCCGCTGCCTGCGCCGCCGAAGTTGCCGTCGGCAGGTTCAGCGCCGGCGACCTGTCGGGGTGGCACGACGAAACCTTCAGGGGAAAGGCCAAAACCTCCTACCACCTGGTGAAGGAAAACGGCAGGACGGTCCTGATGGCCCAGAGCCGGCGCGCCGCTTCGGGGCTCCTGAAGAAGGTCGACCTGAACCCGCGGAACTATCCGCTTCTCCGCTGGTCGTGGAAAGTGGAGCATACCCTGAAGGGGGAGGACGTGACGCGGAAATCGGGGGACGATTTCGCCGCCCGGGTCTACGTGATGTTCCCGCGCACCTTTTTCTGGCAGATGCGGGCGCTCAACTACGTCTGGGCCGCGCGGCTCCCGAAAAACAGCGCGGTGCCGAGCCCCTATACGGTGAACGCGGTAATCATCGCGGCGGAATCGGGGGAAACGGCGGCGGGAACCTGGGTAAGAGAGGAGCGGAACGTTTACGAGGACTACAGGCGGGCGTTCGGCGAGGAGCCGCCCCGGGTCGGTGCGGTGGCGGTGATGACCGACACCGACGACACCGGCGACGAAGCGGTCGCATGGTATGGGGACATTACCATGGCAGAGCGGTAGGGGCGCACGGCCGTGCGCCCCTTGTTTAATCCGCAACCGCTGGTTAATCATCCTGCGAGTGAGCAGTTTCGGGTTCTGGCAAGGCTTCGCGACGACCCCGGCGGAGGCGTAGCTCAGCTCAAGCCGCACAACTGGAAAGGAAGCGAAACGCCGCCAGGTTCCGGAAATGCTCGCTCGC
>DATJLB010000003.1:0-5576 GCA_035490915.1 Geobacteraceae bacterium | reverse complement strand
GGTTTGTTCCCGAGCTTTTCGAGCACCCCTTCGAAGACCTGACGGTGGAGGATGAGGACGGCTCCCGGGTCGTCCTCACCGGAAAGATCGACCGGGTGGACGTGGCCGCCGACGGGCGGCTCAGGGTCGTGGACTACAAGATGGCGGGGGACCGGGGGAAGTACGCCACCCTCCTGAAAAAGGAGAGCCTCGGGGAGACGTCCTTCCAGATGCCGGTCTACCTGCTGGCGGCGGCCCGGGAGATGGAACGGGCGTCGGGCGCTCCTTTCACCCGCTTCACCGCCCGCTACTGGCTGCTCCGCCGGCTCGACCCTCTCGACCGGGGGTTTGCCGACGGGAAGGAGGACTTCACCGGCTTTTTTGCCACCGATCCGGTAGCGCGTCACGCCCTCGGGGAGGAGAACTTTTTCAACCGGCTCTGCGGCAAGGTGCGCGGCATGAAGGGGGGGGATTTCCAGATCACCCCGCGGGAGTGCGGGTTCTGCGAGTGCGGCAGTGTCTGCCGGTACGTGGCGGTGATGATGCGGGAGGAGGGGTAACCCCTTTGGTATACTGTATACAATGCACTTGAGATTATCGTGCCGCTGTGCTAAAAGGTATTAAGATATGTTGAAACAGGAGGGTGAATCGGATGAGCGAGCAGGAACAGGTCTGCTATACGTTTGAGGCCGCCATTGAGATGGCCGTGAAGATGGAGGAAGAGGGATTCCGGCACTACCTGGATGCGATCCGCAAGGTGAAGAACAAGGGGGCGAAGGAGATCCTCCGGGACGCCGCACTGGACGAGCTGGAGCACAAGCACCAGCTGGAAAAGGCGTTGCTTGAGGGGAGCATGGCGGGGGTCGAGGAGCTTGCCCGGCCGGTGCCGACCATGAACCTCGACTACGTCCTGGTCAAGAAGGAACTCACCCCCGAGTCCGATGCCCGGGAGGCGATGGCGTACGCCATCCACCTGGAGAAGGGGTCGATCGATTTCTACCAGCGGATGTCGAAGGGGTGCGCGGGCGCGCCGATGGCCCCGGTCTTCGCGCGGCTTCTGGCCGATGAAAGCAAGCACCTCCAGTCGCTGGAGGACCTGTACGAGGAGCACTTTCTCCCCGAGGGGTAAACAAGTTCGTTGTTCGACGTTCTATGTTCGAGGTTTTGTTACTTCAAACCCGGGACGGTGGAGCACGCAATGAAAAAGGGGATAAGCTTTTGGCTTATCCCCTTTGTGCGTGTGTATGGAAGATTTTTAGCCGATCGACACCAGCTTCAGGTCGAATATGAGGTCCTTTCCCGCCAGCGGGTGGTTCGCGTCGAGGGTCACGGTCGTGTCGGTCACGTCCGTGATCAGCACCGGAAAGGCGTGACCGTCCTCCTGGGTGACTTCCAGGGAGAGCCCCACCTCCAGCGTCAGGTCGGCAGGGATGTCCGAGCGGGGGACTTCCGCCACCATCTCCTCGACCCGCTCGCCGTAGGCCTCGGCGACCGGTATCGTGACGGTCTTCTCGTCTCCCGGGCTCATGCCGATGATCGCCTTCTCGAAGCCGGGGATGACCTGCCCCTCGCCGATCACGAATTCCAGCGGCCCGGACTCGCAGCCGCACGCGTCGTCATGGCATTCGGAGGAGTCGAAGACCTCTCCCCCTTCCAGCCTTCCCGTATAGTGAACCGTTACCTTGTCTCCCATCTTTGCCTGCGCCATATGATCCGCCTTTCGTCTTGTCGTAGTATCGTACCCTGAGGGACAATACCAGATATGGCGGAAATATGCCATGGTAATTATGGGAGCACGGCCGGCCTAACAGGCTGTAGAAAAACCTAGCGAGGAGGCCGGGATGCACGGCGCAAGCGAAAAGGGAGCGAGTCGTAGTACCCGAAGGGCATAAACAGCGCTACGTCGAGCTTCCGAGTGAGCGGCAACACTGCAGACTGGCCCCGCAGTAGTTTTTCTGCAGCCTGCTAATCCTTGAGTAGGAAGGCGACCTTCAGCACCACCTGGTACTCGGTGACGCGGCCGTCTTCCCCCACGTGGCCCCGGATGTCCCCCACCTCGAACCAGGAGAGCTTGTCCAGGGTCTTGTGGGCCTTGGACACCGCCGCCTGGATGGCCGCTTCCATCCCGTCCTTGGAGACCCCGATCACTTCCACTTTTTTGTAGATCCGGTCCTGACCGTACATAAATGTCCTCCTGAGGAAACGTTTCCGTTCTGTTGCTAATTTTAATCTTAACACCCGGCTGCAGACTGTAAAGGAGCGGGCGCAAATCAGTCCTTCACTTCATCTCCTGTTAATGCTATTTTTGCGATCATAACGCCGTACAAGGAGAAGTGATGGAAACGCGCAACTGCGCCGTCCTGTTCGAGGGGCTGGTGGTGGACCTGGAACAGATGGAGGTGAGGATAGGGGAGAAGGGGTGGCATACCTACCAGGTGGTGCGGCATCCCGGCGGGGTGGCGGTGCTCCCGCTGCACGAGGACGGGACGGTAACCCTGATCCGGCAGCTGCGGCCGGCGGTGGACGCGGTCCTGCTGGAGCTCCCGGCGGGTCGGCTCGACCGCGGCGAGGAGCCGGCAGCATGCGGCGCGCGGGAGCTTGTCGAGGAGACCGGCCTGACCGCGGAACGGCTTCTCCCGCTCGGCTTCATCTACTCCTCCCCCGGCGTGTTCGACGAGGTGATCCATCTCTACCTCGCCACCGGCCTCACCCAGGGGGAAACTGAGCAGGAGGCGTACGAGGATATCGAGAGCGTCCGGCTCCCTTTTGCGGAGGCGGTGCGGATGGCGCGGGAGGGGGAGATCGGCGACGGGAAGACGATCGCCGCCCTGTTCAGGGCGGAAGGGGTGCTGTCATGATCCTCAAGGCCATAGTTGGTCCGGAGCAGGCGGGGCAGCGGCTCGATGATGCCGCTGCCGCGCTCTTCCCGGAGCTCTCCAAGACCCGGATCCGGAAGATCATCGACTGGGGGGGATGTGCCGTGGGCGAGGTGATGGTGCGGGTCGCCTCCCGCTCCCTCAAGGAGGGGGACGAGATCGCCCTCGGGCTCCTGGAGCCAGAGCGGTGCGTGGAGTATGCCCTTTCCGCGGGGGACGTCATCTACGAGGACGCGGAGTACGTGGCGGTGAACAAACCGGTGGGAATAAACTCCCAGCGCACGCCGTACCAGCTGAAGGGGACGATGGAGTACGCGGTGGACGTCTACCTGAAAGGGAAGGGGATCAGGGAGCCGGCCCGGGTGGTCCACCGCCTCGACCGGGGGACCTCCGGGACGATGTTCTTCCCGAAGAGCGGCCGTCCCGCCACCCACATCTCCTACATGCTGAAGACCGGCGGGGTGGAGAAGGTCTACTGGGCGCTCATCGCCGGCTCTCCCGATGAGGATGCGTGGGAGGTGGACGCCCCGATCGCCAAGCTCTCCAAGTTCCGGTACGGTACGGCCATCCCCGGAAAGCCGGCCCGGACGCTCTTCCGGGTGCTTGCCCGGAGCAGCGAGGCGACCCTGGTGGAGGCGCGCCCGCTCACCGGCCGCACCCACCAGATCCGGGTGCACCTGGTCCACGGCGGTTTTGCCATCATCGGCGATACGACCTACGGCGGGGAGCATGCTCCCCGGATGATGCTCCACTGCCGCTCGATGGCGTTCCGGACGCGGGACGGACGGGAGGTGCAGGCGGAGGCGCCGGTGGACGGGGCGTTTATCGAGGTCTGCGCGCGATTCGGGATAGAGCTGTAACAAAGGTGGTGTGATGGAGTGGTCCGAGGCAAAACAGGAGGTCTTCAGGTTCGAGAGCGACATCGTGGTGTCGGCCGGCGCCGGTTCCGGCAAGACCGCCGCGCTGGTGGAGCTCTACCTGCGTCTGGTGGCGGGCGAGACCAGCTTCCCCCGTCCGCTTGCTGTGGAGGAGATCGTTGCCATCACCTTTACCGACAAGGCGGCGGTGGAGATGCGGGAGCGGGTGAGAACGGCTCTGGCGGAGCGGCAGGCACGGGGGGATGGCGCCGCCCCGTGGGAAAAGCTCCTCCGGGCGCTCTCCACTGCCCCGATCGCCACGTTCCACTCCTTCTGCGCACGGCTCCTCCGGGAAAACCCGGCCGAGGCGGGGGTAGACCCCGCCTTTGCCCTCCTCGACCAGCCGGCCGCGGAGGCGGAGCTCCAGGCGGCTCTGGGTGAGGTGATCGAGGGGGAGCTGAAGAACCGGACCCCGGAGATCAGGTGCCTGCTGGAGCAGTACCCCCTCTCCGGGGCGGGGCGGGGCAAGGGGCTTCGGGAGCACCTCCTGGAGCTGCGCCGGAAAAGGGCAACGGGCGGCGCGGACGAAGTTTCGCTCCTCAGGCGGGCAGAGCAGTGGAACCGGGAAGCGGAAGCCCTTTTCAAGAGGAACGTGCGGGAGCTGGAGGGGCTCGTGGCCGAGGCGGAAATCCTTCTCGCCGGGAAGGAGCTCGCCTTTCACCGCAAGCTTCGGGACCTCCCATTACTGAGCTGCGCCCCCATCTCCCTTGATGAGGAGGGGACGGCGCAGCGCCTTGTCGCCATGGCCGAATGTATCTGCGGCAACTGGGGGAAGGAAAAACCGCTCAAGGAGCGGCTGGAAGGATGCATCAACGGGCTGCGGCTCGCCTATTGGCAGGTCCGGAGTGCCCCGCACGTCGCCGCCCTCCTCCTCCTTTCGGCAAAGGTGGAGGAGGCCTACCGGCTCCGCAAGGCGCGGCGCGGCGGGCTCGATTTCGACGATCTCCAGGTGAAGGCCCGCGACCTCCTGCGCGACGATCCCCGGCTGCGGGAGGAGTGCCGCCGCCGCTTCCCGGTCGTGATGGTGGACGAGTTCCAGGATACCAACCCGCTCCAGAAGGAGCTGGTGGGGCTTCTCTGCGGCGAGGAGCAGCGGCTCTTCATCGTCGGCGACCCGAAGCAGTCGATCTACCTCTTCCGGGGCGCCGACGTGTCGGTGTTCGGCCAGGCGCGGGACGAAACGGTCGCCGCCGGCGGCCGCGCCCTCTACTTCCGGGAATCGTTCCGTTCCCGGGAGGGGATCATCGCCTTTGTCAACCGCTTCTTCGGCGACGTGATGGCGGCGGGGACCCAATCGGGCCTAAAGGGCGCGGACTTCGAGGTGACATACGGGGCGGAGGACCACCTGGAGCCGAAGCGGCGGGACTGGGGCGGTGCTCCCTGCGTCGAGCTCCTCGCCCTCGATGTCGACGGCACGAGCGAGGAGAAGCGGTGCAGCGAGGCGCGGGCGATCGCGCGGAAGATCCTCCGGCTCGTCGTGTCGGGGGAGGATGGGGTTTCGGTTTTCGATGCCGTAACGGAGAAGGAAGAAGGTTCGGAACTCAAAACTCAAAACTCTTCAGGCCCGCAGTTTGGGTCAAAACTCAGAACTGCCTTCGTCCCTCGAAAGCCGAGGTTCGGCGACATTGCCCTTTTGCTGCGCCGCTTCACCCACCTGAAGCTCTTCGAGCGGGAACTGAGGCGGCACGGCATCCCGTACTACGTGGTGAAGGGGAAGGGGTTTTACCGCTGCCAGGAGGTACTCGACCTCCTCAATTGCCTCCGGTACCTGGAGTTCGGCGGCGACCTCGCCTCCCTCGCGGGG
>DATJLB010000002.1:0-5353 GCA_035490915.1 Geobacteraceae bacterium | reverse complement strand
TGGATGCCGATGAACGGCGGATCGGCAAGGTCAGGATCACGCGACGGACGGAAGCATCCGCGGAGTCCGAAGAGTAAACCCTGATTGCCGCGCTTCGCTCGCAATGATCGCCCGATTACAGTCATTGCGAGGAGGGACGAGGAAGCAATCTCGTTTTTAATAAGAGGTTTAAGAGCAATACCTGCCGGAGTTTTGTGATGTCCGAACACGCCGCCGTTACCCGGCGCGACTATATACTGGCTGCCCTTTCCGGGGTGCTCCTGGCACTCTCGTTCCCGCGTCCGGCTCTCTCCTTCCTGGCCTGGTTCGCCTTTGTGCCGCTGTTACTGGCGATCAGCCGGAAGTCTCCCCGCACCGCGTTCAGGGTCGGCTTCGTCTGCGGGCTCGTTGCCTATGGGGGGATTCTCTACTGGCTTAACATCGTGATGACCACCTACGGAAAGCTCCACTGGTCCGTCAGTTTCACGTTGTTTCTCTTTCTGGTCGCCTACCTCGCCCTCTACCCGGCTGTGGTGGTCTTTGTTACGCGGCGGGGGGAAGAGGCAGGCATTTCCCCGCTCCTTTCCTTTCCGACCGTCTGGGTCGGGCTCGAATTCATCCGCGCCTACTTTCTGACCGGATTCCCCTGGGCAAGCCTCGGCTATTCCCAGTACCGCACCCTTCCCCTCATCCAGATTGCCGACATTACCGGCGTGTACGGCCTCAGTTTTCTGATTGCCTTTGCCAACGTGGTGATCTTCCGGGTTATCCGGGGTATGGTCAGGAAGGAAGGCGCTGCCTATCCAACCGTAAGCGTCGTTCTCCTCCTGCTTTCCCTGGTGGTCACCCTCGGCTACGGGTTTCACCGGCTGAGGGCCCCCGAGCGGGGAGAGCCCCTCAAGGTCGGCCTCACTCAAGGGAACATTCCGCAGGACGTGAAATGGGACCCCGCTTTTCAGGAGCAGACTGTCGCCGTGTACGAAAAGCTCTCCCGGGAGGCATGCGCAGACGGGTGCGACCTGCTGGTCTGGCCGGAAAGCGCCGCCCCCTTCTACTTCCAGAACGACGTGCACTACGCCGCCAGGATAAGGGCGCTGGTTGCCGGGTTGAAGAACTGTGCGGTGATCGGGAGTCCCGCCATCGAGTATGACCGGGGTGCGATCAGGTATCTGAACAGCGCCTTTCTCCTCGGGCCGGACGGAGAGGTGCTGGGGCGGAGCGACAAGATGCACCTGGTGCCGTTCGGCGAGTATGTGCCGCTGGCAAAACTCCTCCCGTTCGTCACCAAGATGGTGGCCGGCATCGGCGACTTCTCGCCGGCAGCCGCCATCACCCCCCTCGATACGGGGAAGGGGAAGATCGGCGTGTTGATCTGCTTCGAGGGGATTTTCCCGGAGCTGTCCCGGGCCTATGTCAGGGCCGGCAGCCGGCTTCTGGTCAACATAACTAACGACGCCTGGTTCGGCAGGTCTTCCGCCCCGTATCAGCACCTTTCCATGAGCGTCTTCCGGGCGGTGGAGAACCGGGTCCCCCTGGTGCGCTCCGCCAACACCGGCATCACCGCGATCATCGACAGCCGGGGGCATATCCGCCGGATGACCCCCATTTTTACGGAAACCACGCTTTCCGGCGAGGTGAGGCTCGGGTCGGGGGGAAGTTTCTACACCCGCTTCGGCGATCTGTTCGCGCTTGCCTGCCTGGTGGTGACGGTTGTTGTTGCAGTTTCGAGTTTAAAGTTTCGAGTTTCGAGTTGAAATCTTAAAACTAGAGCTTTAAACTCGAAACTCGAAACTTTGTAACTTGAAACAGAATCATAAAGGAGTTTGAGATGTTCAGAGAAGAAGCAGCCAGAATAGACGCCCTTGCGGAGCGGATCGCCAAGTTACGGGGGTCTCTTTGACCTGGATCGCCTGCGGGAGGATATGCAGGAGCTGGAGGCGCGGATCGCCGCTCCCGGTTTCTGGGACGACAACGAAACGGCCCAGCGGATCCTGAAAGAGCGGACCGTCATGGAAAAGGCGGTCGAGGGGTGGGACCGGCTCAACCGGCAGATGGAGGATATCCGGGTCCTGATCGAGCTCGGGGCGGACGCGGAGGATGCGGAAACGCTCGCCGAAGTCGCCCTGATGAACGACGAACTGGAAAAGGGGGTCACCGCCGTCGAATTCCAGAAGATGCTCTCCGGCCCCCACGACCGGAGTTCCTGCTTTCTCTCCATCAACGCGGGCGCCGGCGGGACCGAGTCCCAGGACTGGGCGGAAATGCTGCTGCGGATGTATCTCCGCTACTGCGAGCGGAAGGGGTGGAAGACGGAGATCACCGATTACCAGGAAGGTGACGTCGCCGGGGTGAAGGGAGTAACCTTTTATGTCTCCGGCGAATGCGCCTACGGCTACCTCAAGGCCGAGGCGGGGGTCCATCGGCTGGTCAGGATATCCCCCTTCGACGCAGGGGGGCGGCGCCACACCTCCTTTGCCTCGGTCTTCGTCTTTCCCGAGATCGACGACGAGATCGAGGTGAAGCTCAATGAAGCTGACCTCCGGGTCGATACCTACCGATCCAGCGGGGCCGGGGGGCAGCATGTCAATACCACCGATTCGGCGGTCCGGATCACCCATATCCCGACCGGGATCGTGGTGGCCTGTCAGACCGAACGGAGCCAGCACCTGAACCGGGCGACCGCGATGCGGGTCCTGCGGGCCAAGCTCTACGACCGGGAGGTGAGCGAGCGGGAGGTCCAGGCAGCGGAGATCTCCGGTGAAAAGCGGGAAATCGGCTGGGGGAGCCAGATCCGCTCCTACGTGCTCCATCCCTACAAGATGGTGAAGGACCTCCGCACCGGCGTGGAGACCGGAAACCCCGATTCGGTCCTGGACGGCGACCTGGAGGAGTTCGTGGTTGCCTACCTGATGGGGGTCAGGCGCAACGTTTCCGACGATTAATCTTAGGTTCTTGAAAACATCGAGATTGCTTCGTCGTTCCTCCTCGCAATGACTGTGATGGCGGCTTTTCTTGTCATTGCGAGCGAAGCGCGGCAATCCGGTTTAGAGACGGTTGCAAGAGCCTATCAACAAAGGTTGTGACTGATGAAGCATTTATTTACAGGCCTGTGGCTTTTGTGTACTATCCTCATGCTTGCCGCGACCGGCTGTGCCGCCCAGCTCAAGGAGACAGGGGGGCTCAGCAGGCTTGGCTATACCATTCAGGTCGGCGCCTTCAAGGAGGTGCGAAACGCGGAACGCCTGACCGCCAAGCTCCAGAGCGCCGGGATCGAGGCGTTTTACTTCAAGAAGGAAAACGGGGTCTACGCCGTCCGCTTCGGCGACTTCCCCACCTACGACGCTGCCCGGAATAACGCCCGGAAGCTCGTGGCGGACAAGGTGATCGGCTCTTTTTTCATTGCCGTTCCCCAGGAGGCCGTCCTGAAGAGGAAGGACCCGGAGCTTCGTGCCGAGGGCGGAAAACCGCCGAGAACGAAGCCTGCCGGCGACATGGGGGCGATTGCCGCGCGCACCGCCGAGCGCTTCGTCGGCATCCCGTACCGCTGGGGGGGAGACACCGTGGTGGAGGGGATGGATTGCAGCGGGTTCGTGCGGGCTGTCTACAACCTCTGCGGGGTCAATATTCCCCGGACCTCCCGGGAGCAGTTCAGGGTCGGCGAAAGTGTCGGCAAGGATGACCTGATGGACGGCGACCTGGTCTTTTTCGGCGCCTCCGCCGACCAGATCAACCACGTGGGGATCTACGTGGGAGGCGGGCGTTTCGTGCACGCCCCCAAGCGGGGGGATGACATCAAGATATCCGCCCTGGACGAGGCGTACTTTGCGAAGAAGTTCATCGGGGCGAAGAGATATTTCTAAAAACTAGTTATGAGTTTTGAGTTATGAGTTTTGAATTGAAAAGCTTCTAACTCAAAACTCATAACTCAAAACTAAAAACTGAGGTATGCATGGCGATCATAAAACCGTTCAAGGCGCTCCGCCCCGCGAAGGAGCTGGCGGAGAAGGTGGCCGCCCTTCCCTATGACGTGATGAACACCGAGGAGGCGCGGGCCATGGCGGAAGGGAACCCGTACAGCTTCCTCCACGTCTCCCGGCCGGAGATCGACCTTCCCCCTGAGACCGACCCCCATGCGGAGGCGGTCTATACGCAGGGGAGGGAGAATCTGCAACGTTTCGTCCGCGACGGGCTGCTGGTCCAGGACAAAACCGAATGCTACTACGTTTACCGGCAGCGGATGGGGGGGGTCGTCCAGACGGGGCTCGTTGCCTGTGCCGGAGTGGACGACTACCAGAGCGGGGCGATCAAAAAGCATGAGCTGACCCGCGCCGACAAGGAGGAGGACCGGGTCAGGCATATCGACGATCTCGACGCCAACGACGAGCCGGTGTTCCTTACCGGCAAAGAGGAGCCCGCCATCGGCGGGATCATCGCCGAGGTGACGACGGGGCAGCCGGAGTACGACTTCACTACGGATGACGGGGTGGCCCATACACTCTGGGTCGTGGCTGACCGTGAGCGGATCGATGCCCTGACAGCCCTCTTCACCCGCATTCCCTCCCTCTACGTCGCCGACGGCCACCACCGCAGCGCTGCTGCCGGCAGGGTGAGGGAGCTGAGGCGGGAGGCAAACCCGGCCCATACCGGCAGCGAAGAGTACAATTTTTTCCTGACGGTGATTTTCCCCGACAACGAGATGAACATCATGCCGTATAACCGGGTGGTGACGGACCTGAACGGCCACAGCGTGGCCGAACTGATGGCGAGGGTGGCGTCTCGGTTCGACATCACCCCGGCACATGCCGTGCTGGAGCCCGAACGCCGCCATCAGTTCGGCATGTTCCTGGCCGGACGCTGGTACGAACTCGTGCCGAAGGAGGGGACTTTCGACGAGAGCGACGCCGTGACGCGGCTCGACGTCTCCATTCTCCAGGATAATCTCCTCAGTCCGGTCCTCGGGATCAGGAACCCGCGCACCGACCAGCGGATCCACTTCGTCGGTGGCATCAGGGGGACGGCGGAGCTGGAACGGCTCGTGAACGGCGGAGAGTACGAGGTGGCATTCGCCCTCTATCCGACCTCCATCACAGAGTTGATGGAGTTGGCGGATGTTGGCAAGATCATGCCTCCCAAGTCCACCTGGTTCGAGCCGAAACTCCGTTCGGGGCTGTTTGTCCACCTGCTGAAATGACTTGCTGCGGTCGGCATACGGTGTGATCACTTCAAAGGCACGTCGTGCGTCGTACGAAAGGAGACAGTGACTGTGCGAAGCGTCGAAAAAATCATCATCATCCTGTTGCTCGTGGCGGCAGTGGCGATTCCCGCCTGCTCCCAGAAGGAGGCCACCACCGTTCAGTCAGGGGGAAGGCAGGCC
>DATJLB010000001.1:0-12996 GCA_035490915.1 Geobacteraceae bacterium | reverse complement strand
TCGACTTGAACTCGGGGTGGAACTGGCAGCCGACGAACCAGGGGTGGTCGGGGATCTCCACCATCTCCACCAGGTCCCCCTCCTTGTTGATCCCCGACAGCACCAGCCCCTTGGCCGTAAGCGGCTCGCGGTAGGCGTTGTTGAACTCGTAGCGATGGCGGTGGCGCTCGAAAATCTCCAGGCTCCCGTATGCCTTGTGGGCAAAGCTCCCCTTGACGAGGGAGCAGGAGTAGGCGCCGAGCCGCATGGTTCCCCCCTTGTGGCTGACCCCCTTCTGCTCTTCCATCAGGTGAATGACAGGGTTGGAGCAGTCCGGCTTGAACTCGCTGGAAAAGGCGTCGGGAAGGCCGCAAACGTTGCGGGCGTACTCCACGACCGCCATCTGCATCCCGAGACAGATGCCGAAGAACGGGATCTTGCGGGTCCGGGCGTATTCGATCGCCTGAATCTTCCCTTCGGTCCCCCGTTCGCCGAAACCGCCCGGCACGAGAACCGCATCCACTCCCTCCAAAAGCCCGTCGACACCTTCGGCCTCGATCTTTTCCGAGTCGAGGTACTTCAGGAAGACCCGGCAGTCGTTGCCGATGCCGCCGTGGGTGAGGGCCTCCGCCAGCGACTTGTACGATTCGGTGAGGTTCACGTACTTGCCGACGATGGCGATCTGGACCTCCCCCCGGCTCGGATGCATCAGCTTGTCCACCACCTCCTGCCATGGGGTGAGGTCGGGGCTCTTGGTCCAGATGTTGAGCTTCTCCACCACCTGCTCGTCGAGACCTTCCCGGTGGAAGGCGAGCGGTACGGCGTAGATGTGCTCCACGTCGGAGGCGGTGATGACCGCCTTCTCCTCCACGTTGCAGAAAAGGGCGATCTTCGCCTTCATGTCGCGGGGGAGTTCCCGTTCGGTGCGGCAAAGGAGGATGTCGGGCTGGATGCCGATCTCCCGCAGTTCCTTTACCGAGTGCTGGGTCGGCTTGGTTTTCATCTCCCCGGCGCTCCTGATGTAGGGGACCAGGGTGACGTGGATGTAGAGGACGTTCCCCGCCCCCCGGTCCACCTTGAACTGCCGGATCGCTTCGAGGAACGGCAACGACTCGATGTCGCCGACGGTCCCACCGACCTCGACGATCGCCACGTCGCTCCCCTTGGCGTTTTCGAGGATCTTGGCCTTGATCTCGTCGGTGATGTGGGGGATCACCTGGACGGTCCCCCCGAGGTAGTCGCCGCGCCGCTCCTTCTCGATGACCGAGAAGTAGACCTGGCCGGTGGTGAAGTTGCTCTTCTTGGAGAGCCGGGACGAGGTGTAGCGCTCGTAGTGCCCGAGGTCGAGGTCTGTCTCGGCGCCGTCGTCGGTGACGAACACCTCGCCGTGCTGAAACGGGGACATGGTGCCGGGATCGACGTTGATGTAGGGATCGAGCTTCTGGTTGGTGACCCTCAAGCCCCGCGCCTCCAGAAGCGCCCCGAGAGAAGCGGCGGCAAGCCCCTTGCCGATGGACGAGACCACCCCGCCCGTTACGAATATGAACTTTGTCTTCACAAAAAAACCTCCAAAATCAGGTAGAGGCAGCTACCTTTACCTGCCTTTCAATTTTTCGATCACCTTCTCCAGGTCGGCCGGGGTATCGACGCCGATGGCCTCGTGCTCCGTCTCCACCACCCTGATCCGGTAGCCGTTCTCCAGGACCCGGAGCTGCTCCAGCTTCTCGGACAGCTCCAGGGAGGTGGGTGGCATCTGAGCATACCGGAGAAGGAACTCGCGACGGTAAACATAGAGCCCCACGTGCTTGTAGCAGAGGAGCTTGCCGGCGGCGAAGGCGTCGTCCTTCAGGTCGTTCCACTTGTCGCGGAAGAAGGGGAGCGGCGAACGGGAGAAGTAGAGGGCGCACCCCGCCCAATCGGTCACCACCTTCACCACGTTGGGGGAGAGGAAATCGTGCAGGGACTTGATCCGCCCCTTGAGGGTCGCCATCGGCACGTCGGGGTCGTCAACCAGCGGCCGGATCGCCTGGTCGATCATCGCCGGATCGATCAGCGGCTCGTCCCCCTGGACGTTGACGATGATGTCGCTGTCGAGCCGCGTCGCCACTTCCGCCAGCCGGTCGGTGCCGGTCTCGTGCTCCTTGCCGGTCATCTCCGCCCGGCCGCCGAAGGCCCGGACCGCTGCCAAGATCCGCTCGTCGTCGGTGGCGACGATCACGTCGGAAACCAGGGATGCCCTGGCGGTCCGCTCGTAGACATGCTGCACCATCGGTTTGCCCAGGATATCGGCAAGGGCCTTCCCCGGGAACCGCGTGGAAGCGTACCTGGCGGGAATTATCGCGGTAATTTTCATGGGAATAAAGGGTCGTCCTCGGATGGAGTAAGTCCCTTCGTGCGGTGGGACGAAGTAAGTTACCCCAAAAGGAGGGGGTGTGTCAAGGAGGGAAAATCTACCCCTGCGCCAGCCTCACCACTTCGCCGGCAATCTTTGCAAGCAGCAAGAGCGGCCTGAACGGAAGCGTCGACATCAACCGGCTGGTGCACAATGCCGCGTCGATCCTCTGGCACCACATCCATACGCATACCAACGATTACCAGAGCGCGTTGGGGGACAACATCCCCCCCGCCCGGGGCAACGCGCAGCAGCTAGAGCAGGTGATCATCAACCTCCTCGTAAATGCCCTGCAGGCGCTTCCCGACAAGAGCTGCGGCGTCCGCATCACGACCGCTCACGACCCTGACGCAGGGGAAATCATCGTTACGGTTCTGGATGAGGGGACAGGAATGGGAGATACAACAGTTACGGTGCGGCTCCCCGCAAACCGCGACAGCAGAGGGTGACTTCCGGCCGAGACGACAGGAAGCCCGCTATGGGAAGGTCGCCGGCGACAAAAAAAAGCGCCGCAGTTTCCCGCGGCGCTCTCTGCTGCCATATTCGCCCCACCTATTTGAAATCGGCGTACTTCGACATGACGTAGTCGGTCGCCTTGGCCTCTTTCAGGTGGCACTCGAAGCAGTTCTTTACCGGGTCGACCCCGGACGGCTTCCCCTCCGGGGTGAAGCCGGCAAAGAGCCAGCCGCCGGTCTCCTGCTGCTTCTTGTTCTTCTCCATCAGGACGATCATGTTCTTCTTCCCCTTGACCGGCTTTCCCCCCTCGTCCTTGATGTTGTAGAAGACCACCACGAAGCGGCTCCCCTCCGGGTAGACGCCGCCCCCCTTGTAGGCTTTCATCGCCTTCTTGTCCACGTAGATGTAGTGGATGCCGTAGAAAAGCGACTTCTTGTCGTTCACCACCTTCTCCTTACTCTTCTCCCACGCCTCGTACCCTTTGGGGAGGGCGGGCTTGTCCGCCGCCACGGCCTGCACGGCTGCAAGCGCCAGCGAAACGGCCACCCAGAGGAAGATAATCTTTTTCATTGCTACTCCTCCGTCTTAGTCATTAAAAAACGCCAGACAAAATAATCCATTTGGCTCTGTTTTTCAAGGAAAAGGTGACTCTGCCCCGTCCGCCGCAGAAGCCGGGAAAGGTTGGGGCCACGAGCGCTTCGGCGGACCTTCGTACCTGATGTGGGCGCACGACAGCGGGAAGAGGGCGCCCTCCGGCCGCTCCGTGGCCTCGGCGTAGCAGGGGGGCATCCCGGCCAGGAACACCGGAAACATGAACAGGTAATAGTCACGGGGAGACAAGCCGAGGTCTGCAGCCAGGGCGGCCAGCAAACCTCCTGCGTTCATGCGCAGCCGCCACCGGCCGGCATGCAGATACGCATCAACCTCATGGGCCAACCGCACATGCGGCCCATCATCGAATCCGAGGACACGGGCGCGTGCCATCAGCGGAGCAATGCGTTCATCGCGCGATACGAGGGGGCGACCATAACCGGCGATTCCTCGGCGGGTTTTCAGCTCTTTCTGCACACAGTCACCAAGCACGGCACCCCCGTCCAGTTCCCTGCGGGCACGCATGAGGAATTCAATGGAAGGAATGTATATGCCTCCGCCATAGATCGCAGCCTCGGACACGGCAAGGGCGGCAGCCATCCCGAGAGCCCCGGTGCTCCGGGCACTCCCCGCCAGGGCAGCTACCCGATTGTTCCATATCCGGGCATCAGGGTAACTGGTATAACCCCACATGGCCTGCAGCATGAGTACTTGTTTCCTGGTAAAGCGGCGCCCCGTGATGCCCACAAGATAGAGTTCGATCCAATCAATTTCTGTGAGATCGTTATGGAGATCGCGTCCACGAAAAACCACGCGTTCGCCGAGAAAGCATCCCCCCATCCGGGTCTTGAGACGGTCTGCATGCGCCTCTAAAAGTTCCGGTCCGTTCATATCGCCTCCCTGGCAGGATCATCTTCAAGCTCTAAGGCAAAGAAAGGGAATTTCTTGTGTCCGAGCTCCCGTTGCTCCACGGCATGGGCCGCGGCGCCGGGCAGGCGAAGCAGCAGATGGAGCATCTCCCCCTGCTCCGGGGTGAATCCGAGGTCGGCAAAAGCCGCCGCAGCCACACCGGAAAGGGTGAGAGGGAGGCCCGCAGCTGCCTCAAGGGTCAACCTGTTCGCCTCCAGCCAGGAAAGACGCGGCCCGGGGCTTAATACCGCCAATCGGGCGAGGGCATGTTTCACGATGGTGGACGTGCTGACGCCATGCGGATCGAAGCCGGGTGGATGGCCAGGAGTCGGCCAGATGGAGGCGGGATCATCCGGGGACACAGCAAGATGCCGTTGCCATTCGTCCAGATCGGTTCCGCATCTGTGCCACCCCTCCATAGCCAGGAACACCTCGCGTCCACCAGAGAGCTGGCCGGCCCCCACGGCCAGGGCGGCGATGAGACATGAGGCGGCCGTTGAGCCCCCCACGCCGCCGCACATGGCGGCATGCACCGCCGCATCACGCGGGCCGGGGTTGGCGAGCGCCACCGCCACCGCCTCCAGGAAGTCCGCCTCCCCGCTCGACGGGGCTTCGCCGCGGAAGAGGAGATAGAGCATCTCAACCCAGCTCGCCCGGCCGAGCATATCCCCGTATACATCGTAACCATGGCAGTAAGCGGCCCGTGCGGCAAAGGGATTGTCAGGCTCAGGCTCCTCCTGCCAGATGCGGGTGCGGATGGTTTCGGTTCTGTTGCCGTTGTCCATGTGACCTCCAGAGTGCATGCAGCATTTCATCATGACAGAGGTAAAAGGATGCCGCTTCGTGCAAAAAAATAACTGAATCTAAATAAAATCATTGAGTGAATCACTATTAATTGATATTTTAATAAGCTCAAAAATGACATACCTGATCTGTTTTGTAAATCACATAAATCTATCGTCTGACGTTTGAAAGCGACGCGAGGAACACACCATGAAACAAAAAGTCGTAACAGCTGCCGAGGCCATTGTCAATTCACTTGAAAAGCACGGCGTGAAGCATGTCTTCGGTATCCCCGGCGGGGCTTTGGAACCGCTCAACAACGCTCTCCACAAAAGCTCCATCAAGGTGATCGTGGCAAAACACGAAGAGGGCGCAGCCTTCATGGCCGACGGGTACGCGCGGGTCAGCGGCGAAATCGGGGTATGCTGCGGTACCGCGGGTCCCGGGGCGACGAACATGATCACCGGCCTCGCATCATCACTTGCGGATTCGATCCCCGTCATCGCCCTTACCGGCCAGGTCGCCACCTCCCTGTTCGGCAAGGGCGCCATGCAGGAATTCGCCGTGCAAAGCTCCGGAGTGGTCAACATCTTCAGCCAGGTGACGAAATACAGCGATATCGTCATCAACGAGCAACAGGCGGGAGAGATGATCTCCAGGGCACGGCGGCTCGCCCTGACGGGGCGAAAGGGCCCCGTGCATCTCAATCTCCCCGCCGACATCATGAAGCGGCAGGTCACCGATGACCATGAAAGGTGCAGCACGACGCAGGTGATGGGGTTTGACCGGCAGGGGGTCGTGGATGCCGCGAAACTCCTTCTCGGCGCGAAAAGGCCGGTGTTGGTCGCCGGCTGGGGAACGGTCCTCTCCCGGGCCGATGAGGAACTGCTGGAACTGGCCGAGTTGATCGATATCCCCGTTGCCACCTCGCCGAAAGCCAAGGGGATCATGAGCGAGGCGCACCCCCTCTCGCTGGGGGTGCTCGGTTTCGCAGGATCTCCGGTGTCGAAGGAATATATCCTCCGGAGAGACGTGGATGTCATGCTCGCGGTCGGGACGAGCTTCAACGAATTCGTCACCTCCGGGTGGGACAAGCGATTGCACCCCATGCATTCGCTGATCCAGATAGATATCGATTGCAACGAAATCGGGAAGAACTATTTCGTGGATGTGGGGATCGCGGGCGACGCCAAGACGGTGCTGCGTGAGCTCATCTATGAGCTGCGCCGGCAGCTGAAAAACCGGAAGCCGGTGGAAAACGCCCGGCGGGCGGAGGTGGAGTCGATCAGAGAAAAGACGCCGGCCAAAAACAGGAAAACGGACGGCGCCCCCTACAAGCCGCAGCGGCTGATCTCCGACCTGGCCGAGAGCCTGCCGGCCGATACCGTCTATTTCCTGGATATCGGCAACAGCATGGCATGGGCGATCCGTCATCTCAACGTGACGCTCCCCTACTCGTTTTACGTCAACCTCGGGTTCGCCTCCATGGGATTCGCCACGGCGGCAGCGGTCGGGGCCAAGCTGGCGGCGGGCGAGAGGCCCGTCGTCGCCCTGGTCGGTGACGGCGCATTCCTCATGAACGGGATGGAGGTCGCCACCGCGGTCAACTACCATATCCCGGTCATCTGGGTGGTGATGAACAACTCCATGCTCGGCACGGTCTACCACGCGAGGAAGCTCGCCGTCATCCCCGAAGGGATGGAGTCCACGTTCAAGCCGGTCGATTTCGTGAAGCTTGCGGAAGGGCTCGGCGCACGCGGGATTAGGATCACCGAGCCGGGTCAGATAAACAGGGCGTTGATGGACGACATCATCGCGGGAGGAGTGCCGACCGTTCTCGATGTCACGATAGACCCGGAAGAGGTCCCGCCGATTCATTCGAGGATCACCACGCTGGAGAAAATCTATACGTAGCTTGCCGCTCGTCGCCGGCAACTCTGGCGACGCGGCTGTCATTGCAATGTGAAACTGTCGGTCCTGGGAGGGGAAACGCATGATTAAGGGGTGCCTCGCTTCGTTCGTCTTTCTTCTGGTCTGCCTGAATGCGAACGGCACGGTGTGGGGAGACGACGAGCCCCTGTCCGCGCCGGGTGTTGCGGTGGCGGAAAACTCCACCACCGAGAGAGAGCTCCTCGCCTTCTACGAGGAGCAGGACCTCTACACGGCCACCAGGCGGGCCACAACGCTGCGCAAGGCCCCCGCCATAGCTACCATCATCACCGCCGACGAGATCAGGAACATGGGGGCGCGAAACCTCCTGGACGTGCTGAAGATGGTCCCCGGCTTCGGGGTCTCGATCAACGAGTTCGGCTCCTTCATGGTCGAGGTGCGGGGGATCAGGACGTCGCTCAGCGAGAAGATCCTGGTCATGATCGACGGCCACTCCCTGAACAAAAACATCAACGGTAGCGCCATAATCTACAATCTCGCCGGCATGCTCCCGGTGGAAAACATCAAGCAGGTGGAGGTGGTGCGGGGCCCCGGCTCCGCCCTCTACGGCAACAGCGCCTTTGTCGCCACCATCAACGTCATCACCCGGGACGCGGAGGAGATCGACGGCCTGGAGGCGAAGGGAGGGGGAGGGAGCTTCGACACCTACAAGGGGAACCTGACCGGCGGCAAGGCCGTCGGCGACAGGCTGACCACCTCCGCCAGCGTGGACCACTACCGGACCAGAGGGGCAAGGCTGACGGTCGATGCCGATTCCCTGACCGGGACCCCCTTTTCCATGGCCCCCGGCACGCCCGACCTCGGCATGGAGCAGACCGACACCTTCCTGAAGCTCGGCTACGGTGAGCTCTCCCTCCGCGGGGGATACAAGGTCCTGAAGGAGGGGCTGTTCATCGGCCTCACGTCGACCCTCACCGATGGCAATCAGCCGGAATTCACCACCGCCTGGGGGGAGCTCGGCTATGACCTGCGCCTGGCGGAGGGGCTCGCCTCCAACCTGAAGCTCCGCTACGACTACTACGATCAAACGGGAACGGAAAAGCTTTTCCCGAACGGCTTCCTGGGCGGATTCCCTGCCGGCGTGCTCGGCGAACCGCTGGTGAAGGACCAGACCTTCGGTGGCGAGGTGCAGGTCGACTGGGACCCCTTCAGCGGGAATCACCTGATCGCGGGGGGCTCCTACGAGGCGATGCAGCAGTATGATGTCAGGCAGTTCGCCAACTTCGTTCTCGATCCGGCAACTCACCTCCCGGTCGAGCTCGGCGCGTTTCAGGAAGTCCCCAACTGGAACAAGGACGTGACGCGGCAGACCTGGGCACTCTACCTCCAGGACGAATGGCAGTTGCCGGAACAGGTGAACCTGACCGCCGGGGTGCGCTACGACCACTACAGTGACTTCGGCGGCACCGTCAACCCGCGGGCCGGGCTGGTCTGGAGCTTCCTGGATAACGCCGACCTGAAGCTCCTCTACGGGCAGGCCTTCCGCGCGCCCAACTTCGTGGAGCTTTACAACATCAACAATCCGGTGGCGCAGGGCAACCCCAACCTCGATCCGGAACGGATCAGGACCTATGAGGCGAGCCTCGCCTACCGGCTCAACCGCTTCCTGGCCGGGGACCTGACCTATTTCTACAGCACGATTAAGGACCTGATCCGCCTGCAAAACGGCAATTTTGTCAATACCGGCAAACTCAGGACCCAGGGGATCGAGGCGGGGCTGAACGGCGCCCTCGACGGCGACTTCTCCTGGCGGCTCACTTATGCCTTTCAGGACCCGAAGGACGCCAACATCGATCAGCGGCTGCCTGACGTCCCGTCCCAGCGCGCCACGGTCAGCGTCAACTACATGCCCGTCAAATATCTGAACCTGCACAGCGACGTCATCTGGACCGGGCCGCGCCCGCGGACCCAGGGGGACAGCCGGGCGGAGATGCCCTCCTATGCCACGGTCGATCTCGCCGTCACGCTCAAGAACTTCTTCGAGACCCTGGAGATCCAGGCGGCGGTCCATAACCTCTTCGACGAACGTTTCCGGGACCCGGATACGTCGGATGCCCAGCACCTGGTCCTCCACGATTTCCCGCGGGAAGGGATCTCCGCGCTCGTGACCGCGTCGTACAAGTTTTGAGCTGATGTCCAAGGGAACTGCCGCGTGAAAGACCACCGTATGAACAACCGCAACTGCACATCTTCCTGCCTCCCCCTCACGGCGGCGCTGCTCTGTATTTCCCTTCTGCACTTCTCCTCCCCGGCCCTTGCTGCCGACGTTCTCATCGTCGGCGACCTCCAGTACCGGCCGGTCGCCGACGTCGTCTCGGAAATCAAAGCGACCCTGCGGGCGCCATCAAAAGAGTATGCAATCACGGAGGCGAGGGGAAGACTCGACCGGATCGTGGACCGGGAAGGCGCTCGCGTCGTTGTGGCGCTCGGGATGGATGCCGTTGGCGAGGCCTATCGCCTGCCGCCGTCGGTCTCCGTAGTGTACGGACTCGTCATCGCCCCGCCGAAGAGCGCCAGGCCTAACACTACCGGCGTATACATGTCTACCCCCGCCAGCGAATATGTCTCCCTCATCAGGAAATACCTCTCCTCGATCAAGCGGATTGGCGTCGTGGGGAGTCAGAACCTGCTGAATGTCCTGATGGAAAGCGACCATCCCCAGGTGACTGCATACCGTGTCGGCAGTTCATCCGAACTCATGAACACCATGGGCCGCCTTAATAACGCGGAAGCGCTCCTGCTCCTGCCGGACGTCAACCTGCTGACCTCCTCGGTCATGGAAAATATCTACCTCTTTTCCTTCAGGAACAACGTTCCGCTGCTCGGCATCTCGGAAGGGAACGTGAAGCAGGGTTCTCTTCTGGCGCTCGTGTTCGATCCGAAGACGGTCAGCCGACAAATAGGGGAAAAGGTTCAGAACATCCTGAAAGGGGCCGATGCGGACAAACTCCCCCCGACCGCTCCGAAAAAATTCAACCTGTTCGTCAATATCAACACGGCAAGGAAAATGGGTATCGACATCCCCGACGACATGCTGAAAAAAGCAAAAAGGCTCTACCAGTGAAACCGGCCATGACAAAGACGACAGGCAAAATGCTCAGCCGTCGCCTCAGGGCGCTCACCCCCTCTTCCTTCAGGGGGCAGGCGGTGCTGTTCCTGATCCCGATCATAGTCCTCATGTCGGTGGTGTACACCGTCGAGTCGATCTCCACCGAGCGGAAGATCCTGAGGAACGAGCTGATCGAAAAGGGGAAGACCATCGCCACCATTGCCGCCCGCAATGCGGAGCTGCCGATCCTCTCGGAGAACCTTGAACAGCTCAGGAGTTCGGCCCTGTCGGTACTGGAGCTAAAGGACGTCGCCTTCGTCACGTTCCTCAACAGACGCTTCGAGGTACTGATCCACGAAGGGAAGCCGCATGCGTTGGTGGCGCCTTCCCGGATGCCTCCCGATGTGGCGGTACACGTGACCGAGCATGGCGATATCCTCGAATTCATCGCTCCCGTGGCTACCGTCAGGGTCAATGAGGGGCTCTTCTACTTCGAGGGAGCGGATGCCCCCCCATCCGTCACCGAGCAGATAGGGTGGGTGCGCATCGGCCTTTCCAAGCAGGTCATGGTGAAGTCCGGGCGCGAGATCATGGCACGCGGTGGCGCACTCGCCATCCTGTTTACCATTGCGGGCATTTTCCTCGTCTTCGTGTTCATATCGATCGCCACCCGCCCGTTGCTCGCCCTTATCAACGCCGTGAAGGACGTCCGGGAAGGAGAGTACGTCGAAGTGAAGGAGGTCTCGCCCACGAGCGAAATCGGGCGCCTCACCGCCGAATTCAACAGGATGAGCCATGCGGTCAAGGAGAGGGAAGAGTTTCTCAACAACATCGTCGAAAACATCCCGGACATGATTTTCGTAAAGGATGCGGATGAGCTGCGGTTTGTGCGGTTCAACATGGCGGGGGAAGAGCTCCTCGGCTGCTCCCGTGAGGAGCTGTACGGAAAGAGCAGCCACGACCTGTTCGCGCAGGAAATGGCGGACGTCTATGTCGCAAAGGACCGGGAGGTCCTGCGCACCAAGGAGCCGCTCGATATTCCCGAAGATACCGTCCAGACCGCCCACAAGGGGGAGAGGATACTCCACTCCAAGAAAATACCGATCCTCGACGAAGAGGGCAATCCGCAGTATCTCCTCGGGATCTCGGAAGACATCACCGAGCGCAAGCGGGCGGAAGCTGAATTGGAAAGGCATCGTGACCATCTGGAAGAGCTGGTCAAGGAGCGGACAACCGAGCTGACCCTCGCCAAAGAGCAGGCGGAGGCGGCAAACCACGCCAAGAGCGACTTCCTGTCGAGCATGAGCCACGAGCTCCGCACGCCGCTCAATGCGATCCTCGGGTATGCCCAGATCCTCAGGCGCCAGGACAATCTGACCGAGGCACAGAAGCGGCAGATGACCATCATGCGGAGCAGTGGCGAGCACCTCCTGACGCTCATCAATGACATACTGGACGTGGGCAAGATCGAAGCGCAAAAGATGGAGATCGTAGAGACATCCTTCGACCTCAACGCGCTTCTGGAGCAGGTCTTCAACATCACCAGGCTGCACGCCGAGGAGAAGGACCTCCGTTTCCGGTATGAAGCCGACACCCCCCTGCCGCCGTTTGTGCGGGGCGATGAGCGGAAGCTCCGGCAGGTCCTCCTGAACCTGCTGAGCAACGCGGTCAAATATACGCACCGGGGAGGGGTCACCCTGCGGGTGAGCTACGGCAGCGCCGGTAGTGGTATCCTCCGGTGCGAGGTCACAGATACCGGCGTCGGCATTCCAGCCGGCAAGTGCGACACTATCTTCGAGCCTTTCACCCAACTGGTCAACGACAAACAGGTTCGCGAGGGGACCGGTCTCGGCCTCACCATCACGAAGCGCCTCCTGGAGCTGATGGGGGGGAGGATCGGGATCGAGAGCGCCCCCGGCGAGGGGAGTACCTTCTGGCTGGAGGTTGCGCTGCCGTCGCTTGCCGATGCCGATGCCGTCCTGGAGAAGGCGGAATACAACGTCACCGGCTACCGGGGGGAACGGAAGAGGGTCCTCGTGGTGGACGACAACATCAGCAACATCTCGATGCTGATTTCCCTGCTGGAGCCGCTCGGCTTCCATCTCGACACCGCCCAGAACGGCCGCGAGGCGGTGCGCCTGACGGCAGAGTGCCGGCCGGACCTCGTGCTGCTCGACCTGGTGATGCCCGAAATGGACGGTCTGGAAGCAGCCACGCTCATCAGGCAAAACCCGGATTTGGCGGGGATCAGGATCATCGGCGCCTCGGCCACGGTGACGGAGAGCTCCCACAAGGAGGCGTTTGCCGCCGCATGTGACGCCTTTGTCGAGAAGCCGATCCGCGTCGACTTCCTGCTGGAAAAAATCGGGATGATGCTCCGGATCGAATGGGAAGCAGAGCCGCCGGAGGCATCCCAGACTGAGAGGGAGGGAGGACGCGAAGAGCCGTTCGTGGTCCCCCCTCCGCACGAGTTGGAAGGATTGTTCGATCTGGCCATGATGGGAGACATGTCGCGGATCGAGGCCTGGGCGGAGGCGCTGGAAAGGAGAAACGGTGCCTACCGCTGTTTCGCCGCCAAGCTGCGCGATCTGGCGGGAGGATTCAAGACGAAGGCCATTCTGGCGCTGGTGGAAGACACCTTGGGAGAAGGAAATGGACACTGACAGAGCCGGACAGACCGAACCCGCTCAGCGGCAACCGGTCATCCTGATCATCGATGACGACCCCATCAACCTCGCAGTCCTGAGGGATTCCCTGCTGGAGCTCAAGTACACCATTCTCGCGGCCGAGGACGGTGACAGCGGGGTCAAAAGGGCCGATTATGCCCGTCCCGACATTATCCTGCTCGACATCATGATGCCCGGGATAGATGGGTATGAAACGTGCC